>JAFQBR010000005.1 GCA_017399665.1 Clostridia bacterium
GTTTGGCTGTTAATTGTAATTATGCCAGAAACGCTTACCTCTTCACATAAAGAAAAGCTATAACCGCCCTTGTTATTTCTTAACCCCGTTTCTGCCGTGTTCACGCTGCCGCAACAAGCAGACATATCGAATAAGCCTCTGCCGGCAACCTTAACGTTTTTCTTGCCGTATACGCTCATTAACTGACTGCTTCCACCGGTTACAGGGGGCATCACCTTAAAATATACTCCCTGTTCTAGATATAAAATACTGTTTGAAGGAAGGCTGATAGAGTCTATTTCGTATCTGCCCTCTTTAAAATAATAAACTGTGTTTTCATTTTTAAATAAGGTTTTTGCGCGCATTTCTACGCTTGTATAATCGCCTGCTTCAAAATATTCAATATTATAGTCGCCAAACAGCGCATTTGTATCTTCCTTTTCTGCAACCATTAAAGTTAAAGGCTGTTCGTGGAAGCGGTTAAACACAAATGAATAACTGCCAAAATCACGAATAACACAATTAACCTTGTTTTCGTTTAGCGTTGCTTTTACGCCCTTACTTTCGGGCAAAACGTCTATTTTAGTCTTTTCGCCATACTCATCTAAAACAGTACAAAGCTGTAAAAAGCCAAGCTCGATATTTAACGCAAATGGGTTATCCTTTATCTGCTTTTCTACGTCTATATAAGCAAAAGAATGAATGCCGTTTGTTGTGCGCGCTGCATAAACGGGAATTTTTCTGCCGTTTATTCTTAATTCAAAATATGGGCTTTTTATTACCCCATTTTCGCAAGGAAGCGCAGTTTTTGTGTCTTTAATATACGCGTTAATTTCCTCTTGAGTTGTTAAGCTGGCAATATCCGTATAACTGTTTGCAGTAACGTTACAATTCACTTCTTCTTCCCTCCAATCAGTTGGTAATTTTTGTGTAGAGCTGTTTTCAGTAGAACCCGAGTTGCAAGCCACACCAAAAAAAGCAAAAATAATGCTAAGAGCCAAGCAAATTGCTTTTAATTTTCTTTTCATATTTTCCACCGTATTTATTTTTTTACAACTATATTCTAACACCACTCGTTATGTTTGTCAATACACAAATCAATAAATACAAGTATAAATTATAAGAAAAAACCTTGGCGGAGAGGTATGCCAAGGTTTTTCTTTTACACTTTTTTATTTTGTGTTTAGCGCGCGCCTTTTCGCCTTTACGCTCGCCAACACTTTAGGAGTAGGAATATTTAAATTATTCTTCATCAAACGCATCTTTTTTAAGTCCGCAAACGGGGCAAACCCAATCTGCAGGAACATTTTCCCAAGCCGTTCCGGGCGCTACACCGCCGTCGGGATCGCCAAGCTTAGGGTCATAAACATATCCGCAAGGACAAACGTAACTTTTCATATATATCTCCTTTTATTATCTATTTTTGTATAATTAGTTTATTCAATTTATTGTTTTTAATACGCGATAATCAACCTATAGAGTGGTTTTTATATATTTATCTTTTAAATAGCATTCACTTTTGAAGTTTGGCTATTTTTACCTTCATCTATAAATTGATAGGTAACGTTGCCGTCGCTATCGGTTAAAATTTGAATTACCACAAGCAGATTATCAGTACCTGTTAAACCTTCTTTTTGATATTTAACTTTTACAAAATTTTGATTATCTTTTTGATAAAATTCGTAATTGTATTCAAGCTCTTCGCCGTTTTGCTCGGTTTCAAAGGTTAACTGTATTTTTCCGTTTTTAAAAGCTTCATACTCAACAGAAGTTTCAAAAACCTCTTTTCCGTTTTTATATACTGTGTATGAATACTCTTTTTCGCTATTTTCACTTTCTTGTTCAATAGAAACGTAGTTGTCTTTATCTAGTTTAATCAAGAAGCTGATTTCTTCTTCATTTTCTTCAACTTCTTTTTCGCCAACTACCGAATATTCGTTGGAATTAAAAATAACAATACCTTCTAACCGCTCTTCGCTTTCGCCTTCAAAAAGATCTTCTTTATCGGTTACTGACGTAGAATTATAATAAAATTCATAAGTTTGTGTTTCGCCGGTAATATCCGTTACAGAAAGTGAATAGTAGTTTTTATAATCACTTCTATCAGACGACTGCGTTTTACTTTGCATAATTTCGCCGTTAAGCATATTTCTTGCTAGCGCCAAATTGTTTAAAATTTGCTGTTTTTCATCATCACCAATTGCGGTTGAATTGCCGTTTAACAGCGTTATAGGGCTACTTTTTTCCGTTTCAACCTCTGTAACCGCTTCGCTTGTGTAAGCGCTTAATAAGCTTATTCCGCCAATTGCAGAATAATTAAACAGTCCATTAAAACCTACAGTCCCTGCCTCTTTTTCTTTAGAGCAAGATATCACCGTAAGCAAGCTTGCAGTCGCCACCGAAAGGGCAACTATTCCTGCCAATAATTTTGTTATTTTTTTCATTTTTTTCTCCTTAGATTTATTTTATCCGCTTGCGTTTTAGTGCGCTAACGGCTAAAGTTTTTATATAATTAGGTCGACTTATGTAAAAGCTGTAAAACTTGGGAGAAAAAAGCGGCACGTTTTTTACGCGTCGCTATATATTTAATTACTTTTTAGAAAAGTATCTTGCAAGTAAACCTTCGAATGCCTTACCGTGACGAGCTTCGTCGCGAGCCATTTCGTGAACGGTATCGTGAATAGCATCTAATCCAAGTTCTTTAGCGCGTTTAGCAAGTTCAAATTTACCAAGTGTTGCGCCGTTTTCAGCATCTACTCTCATTTCTAGGTTGGTCTTTGTAGAATCGGTAACAACTTCGCCTAAAAGTTCAGCGAATTTTGCAGCGTGTTCAGCTTCTTCCCATGCTGCTTTTTCCCAATATAGACCGATTTCGGGATAACCTTCACGGTGAGCAACGCGAGCCATAGCAAGGTACATACCAACTTCTGTACATTCGCCGTTGAAGTTCATTCTTAAACCTTCAATAATTTCTTGATCAACGCCCTTAGCAACGCCTACAACGTGTTCAGCAGCCCAAGTTTTTTCGCCAGCTTGTTCTGTAAACTTAGAAGCGGGAGCTTTACATTGGGGGCAGAAATCGGGTGCGCTTTCGCCTTCGTGAGTGTAACCACAGATATTGCATACAAATTTTTTCATAATCTTTCTCTCCTGAAATTTATAAATTTTTTTATTTTTTATTAATTTATTTACTTATTAATTTTGACATTCATTACAAGAGCCGTAAAAAACACAGCTTTCGCGGTTAACTGTAAAACCGCCTTCTAAAAGCTCGGCTGGCTGTTCTACGGGGCTGGGCGATAAATCGAACACCCTACCGCAATGCAAGCAAACAAAGTGGCGGTGATTATTAACGCAACCGTCGTAATGCACTTTTTTATCTGCCGTTTCAAGAGCTATTGCCTGCCCTATCTCGCAAAGCAAGTGCAAGTTGCGGTACACCGTCCCAAGACTTATTGTGGGGTCTTTCTTTCTAGCTTGCTCGTAAATCCACTCTGCTGTGGGATGCGAACAAGTGCTTTTAAGCACCTCCACTATTAAATCACGTTGTTTTGATCTTCTTAATTGCATCGCAAATTCCTTATCAGTAATGATTACTGTTATTATTATATTCAAAAGAACGCTATTTGTCAACTATTTTTTTAAAATTTTTTTAATTTTTTTTAAAAATTTTTTAAATATCTTTTTTAGGGTATTTTTACTTCTTTCGCGCGACCTTAAATATATATACGCACGCGCACCAAACAAAAAAGCACCCAAGGCAACCCCAAGTGCTTTTGTTATTCTGTTATTTCTTCAAAAATTTCGTCATCAAAAAAATCTTTTAACGTCATATTAAGTGTTTGCGTTATTTGATAAATTGTATCTAAATTTACAGTGCGATATTTAGCAGAAACTATCACCGATAAAGTAGAGCGCGCAATCCCACCCTCTTTAGAAAGTTGATATTGTGTGATTTTGCGTTCTTTTAAAATATCTTTTAATCTTTTGCCTACCGCTTGCGCAAGATTCATTTTACACCCCACTTTATAAATAATGAACAACTATCACTTAAATTATATATTTAGCAATCCATTTTTTAGTTTATTGTAATGAACACTTTACAAAAAAACGTTGATTGTGATAAACTATTTTTGGAGGTGGCTAATAATTAAATAAAAAAATTATCAATTTAGCTCGCAACACTACGTTAATCGATTTATAGGCAGATATTTTATATTTTTAACCAAACAAAAAAGCGCAAAGTTAAACCTTTTGCGCTTTTACTTTTTATAATAATTTTTTCTTTTTTATTCTGCTTCTGGCATCATTTTTTCCATAAAGAAATACCCTACTGCTAAAATTCCGTTTATAATCAATGGCAAACAAAAATTAAATGAAAAATTGTTATGAAAATATTGTCTAAATAAATCGAACTTGTTTATATCGCCTGAGTTTCCTTGCATATAGATATAAGACTCTAACAAAGATCTATAAAAGGCAATGTGGTAAACAAAACCTTGTATAAAATATACACCGGCAATAGCTAGCGCGCCAAATACAAGAATTTTACCCAAAACACCATCGCCAGATAAAAGATTTTTAACAGCTAAAACACAAAGACCTAATCCGCCTAATAGCTCTAACCAAGATAAAATCACAAAGACGCAGTACATAAAAGAGCCTTCAAAGGGATAAATCATCCTTATATCGACACTTCTATCAAACCCAGCAAGTATATAGAAAAAACCTCTTTCAGGTCTGGCGTAATAAAACCAGATCTGGTCATTATCAAAAAGTATTTTCCATAATGTAAAACCTCTGCGTTCAATAAGGAAATCAGCAATCTCTATAAAAGTGCGACCCTCTGAAAGAAAACGGCTAAAAATTGTGATTAGAGCTACAAATGCCATGAGGCATAAAATGCCACGTTTTAAATATTTTGCCATAGAAACTTGCTCCTTATTTTAGTTATTCTTCACTTGGCATATTTTTTTCCGTAAAAAAGTAGCATATTCCCAAGGCAACGTTAGTAATAAATAGTATAAGCGAACTTTTAGACATTGCTTTCCATTGTTGAGTCAAAAACCATCTGATTTTTTTAAAAAAAGATAAATTGGTCCGATCAAAGAAATATCTAGAACTGTTAAAACATCGAATAACAACTTGGCTAAAATATACAAACGTTATTGCAATAGAAGCAAAAATAATAATTTTAGAAAACAAGCCATTATCGCCCTTTATAAATACTATAACAGAGAGAGCGCAAAGACCTAATCCAGCAATAAGTTCTATCCAAAAAATAGAGTGGTTTATAAAGCCTAGAACTTCAGACTCAAAACCAAAATAACGCGCACTATCAAATCCTGCAAGTATGTAAAATATACCACGATCACCTGTCGATGATAAATAAAAATCTAAATGCTCTAAATCACCCAAAAAATAAAAGGCGGAATGAATGGATTTATAAAATGGTGCAAACAAAACAATCAAGCTTAATAATGCCATAGCACATAAAATGCCACGTTTTAAATATTTTGTCATAAAAAACCTCCTATAAAATACTCTTATTATTTATCCGCGCCAGATTTTTCGGTAATCATATAGCCAACACCTAACCCCGCGCTAAGTATTAGTAGCCATAACGAAGAAGTAGATGTTCTTTGAAATGTATTTATGAAGAAATATCTTATTTTTTCAATAATATTCCAGTCTTCCATAAAATTGCGGTAGCTCCTAAATAAATAAAAATGCATTATTACTTGACAAAAATACATAAAAATCATTGCAATAGAGCCAATAATGATTATTTTTGAAAACAATCCATTATCCCCTTTTATTAAAACCCAAATAGATAATCCTAAAATACCGATTGTTCCAATTGTATGTATATAGGTCAAAACAAGACTAACTACTGGAAAAAAATCGTTCCGATAAACACGATTACACGCGCGTAATCCGCCAAGTAGTAGCCAGATCCCTCTTACTGACATTGTTCTATACATATTGAAGGAACGACGCATTAAGATGTCAATGCAGAATTCTCGTTCGCTAAATGAAAATCCAATTCGCTCATATTCCTCAAAAAAATTCTCCATTCCAGCATAAAATGGCGCAAATAAAGCCAATAGGCTTAACAATGCCATAGCACATAAAATGCCACGTTTTAAATATGTTGCCATAAAAAACCTCTCCTTCTTTTGTTGTTGTTTTTACTAATACTTATGGTATAAGTAATATAAGAGTAGCAAATTTTTACTGCGTTGTCAATAGAAAAAGAAATAAATAAGTATTTTTAGCTTTAAAAATAATTATACTCTTAGCAGTTTTTACCGCTATTTTTATAAAATAAGTGCCGATAATCGACCTATAGCCCCATTTTTTAAAAAATATTACAAAAAAACAATAAAATAAAAAAGCCGTAAGAAAACTTACGGCTAAAATTTTGTTTTAGTTATTCATTACAAATTTTAAGCGCGACGTCTGCAGCGCTTGCAGCATCTAAGGTATAGTAATCTGCGCCGATACTATCACAAAAATCTTGAGTGATGGGCGCGCCACCTATCATAATTTTTACCTTACCGCGAATACCTGCTTCTTCTGCTTTTTTAACGACTTCCTTCATTTCCATCATGGTAGTAGTAAGCAGTGCTGAACAGCAAATAACCTGCGCGTTATGCTCTATTGCTTTTTGAACAAAAACTTCAGCAGGAACGTCTACGCCAAGGTCGACAACCTCTAAGCCCTTGCCCTCTAGCATCATTTTAACAATATTTTTACCTATATCGTGAAGATCGCCCTTAACAGTACCGATAACAGCTTTACCCTTTGTGGTAACACCGCTAGCAATAAGATGTGGGCGCAAAATTTCCACACCGGCATTCATTGCGCGCGCAGCAACTAGAACTTCGGGAACAAAAACCTCGTTCTTTTTAAACTTTCGCCAACGATACTCATAGCCAAAAGCAAGCCCTCTTCTAAAATGGTATTGGGGTCAATACCCTGATCTAAAGCCTGTTGAACTAACTCTTTTACCTTTGGCGCTCTACCACGCTGTAAAAAATCACTAATTTCCACTAAAATACTCATATATATCTCCTATAATTAAGGGTTATTTTTATAAAATTCATTTACCGCTTCAAAAAATGCATCTATATTCTCCCACGGGCTAAGGGGCGGTATATCGCAACCGGAAGAAATAACGAAATTTTTGAATTTACAGCAATCTTGCATAATTTGCTCCGTTGCATGTTTTACAGATTGCGCGCTTCCGTTTCTAATTTGCCCTGCTGGGTCAACGTTGCCCATAACTACAATATCTTTTGGCATTTTTTCAAGCATATCTGCCATTTTTACCGCGTTACCAAAGTGATAAGCTGCGCAATTTGTGTTTAAAATACTGTCCGTCATAAGCAAGATATTATCTCCGCAGTTATGATAGATAACAATAAAATCATCCGTTTGAACGGCAGAAACAATCTTTTTAACGTATGGCGCAGAAAATTCTTCTGCCAAAACAGGCGAAAGCATACCTGCA
>JAFQBR010000042.1 GCA_017399665.1 Clostridia bacterium
AGCTCAGATTATTATACAGTTTCTACAAGCGGAACAAGTTCAAGCTCTCAAAAGCATATTTACTTGGTAGCGCAAGAGGGCGGTTCACATACTATTTATTGGAAAAACTATTATTCATCATCTTCTTACGCTTATTATTTAAGAATATACAACTTAACAACCGATACAACAATAAGAAGTAGCAGTTATAGTAATACGTATTCAACTTCTTATTATGGTCAATCCTTCACTTGTAATGCGGGTGATGTTATTGTAATAAGCCTTTACAGATACAGTACTTCATATTATTCATACGCATACTTCTATTTTACCGGTTTTTATAATACAAGTACAGTAGTGGCAAGTGGTGACAGGATTTTTAGTAGCTCATATCAAGAAGATTCAACCGCAACCACTACGGCTACCTTTGATGGTGCATTTACTCTTCCTGAAATTTCAAAAACAGGATATACCTTCCTTGGCTGGTATAATGAAGATGATGAAAAGGTAGAGGGCGAAACTTGGACTATTGCAGCAGATACAACACTTACACCAAAGTGGCAGGTTATATCAAACACCATTACCCTAGATGCAAACGGCGGAACGGTTGAAAGTGAAAGCGTGACTGCTACCTACGGCGAGGTTTACACGTTACCCGAGCCCACAAGAGCGGGTTACACCTTTGGCGGTTGGTTCTTAAGTGGTAGCTTGGCAGCGTTTGAAGATGGAGTTGAATGGGAACTTTTACAAGATATTACTTTAACTGCAAAATGGACAGCTAATACTTACACCGTAACGTATAGCAATACCGAAAGGGTAAAAGATACTATACTTGTAACTTATGACTATAACCACACAGACTCAACACCTACAACAGTTACATTAACGAACGGTCAAACGCTTACTTATCCTACAATGCCTGTAAGAAGCGGTTACGTGTTTA
This sequence comes from Clostridia bacterium, assembly GCA_017399665.1. The sequence continues at coordinate 923 of JAFQBR010000042.1, forward strand.
CCGGTTGGTATACAGATAGCGCTTGTACAACCAAATATGCGTTTAACGGTGCTATAGCGCAAGATATTACCCTTTATGCCGGTTGGTTTGCAATGAACAACTATTCAAGCAATTATAATCAAAGAACGCAGATAGAGCCTTATGAGTATGGCGCAGGTAGTGACTATACGCCTTCAACCTCATCTACTTCTTCAAGCTACAAAAATTATTTATATTTTGTTGCAGAAGAAAGCAAAGAATACGAAATTTGGTACGCAAACTATAATAGCGGAACAAGCTATGCATACTATCTGCAAATTTATAACGTAACGGCAAATAGTCAAATTTTATCCTCAACCCTTGTTAGTTCGCAGGAATACACAGAGTTGAACTTCGAGTGTAACGCTGGCGACATCATTGTAATAAGCTTGTATAGATACAATACTTCATATTCTTCAACTGCATACATCTATTTCGAAGGCTTTACCGCGCCCACAAGTACGGCAACGGCAAGCTGTTATCCAAAGCCTTACGCTTACGCCGAAGATAAGAGCGTAACGATGGACGTAACCTTTGATAGCAATTTCACTCTTTACGAAATTACAAGAGATGGTTACACCTTTGACGGTTGGTACAACGGCGAAACCAAGATAGAAGACGGAGCTTGGGAAATTGCAAGCGACGTAACGTTAACAGCAAAATGGGTTGCGATAGAAACAGAAGAAGATTAAGCACAAGCAAACGAATAAACAAAAAAACGGCAGATTTTTTAATCCGCCGTTTTTGTTATGCTAATTATTATTCTTTTGTAAAAAGGTTATCAAGGTGGTTTTTAAGGCGTTGCACGTCGCCGTCAAAAAGATAGCCGTTTATGCCAATTTCTTTTGCTCCATCAATATTGTTTGGGCTATCATCTATAAAAAGGGTTTCTTCGGGTAAAATATTACACTTATCGCACAAAAGCTTATAAATAGCTTTGTTCGGCTTTATAATACCGCACTCTGCAGAAAATATGCACTTTTCAAACAGTTTAAGCACTTCAAATTGCTCGTGGTGGCTTGAAAAATATAAAGAGATGTTAGAAAGCAGAAAAACTCGTTTCTTATATTTAGCCTTTAGCTCTTTAACTAAATCCGCCATACCTTCAATAGGCGGTAGGTTATATATCCAATTATAATATATTTTTTCCGATACCTCCCAAAGCCTTTTGGGTAGCTGAGTTTTGCAGGTGCGTAAAAACTCTTCGTCGGTTAATTTTCCTTCGTCAAGGCGAGCCCAACTTGCTTTGTCAAAGACTATTTTTGTTAAAAGCTCTACGTCATTTTGCTCAGTAACGTACTGTTTTACAATATATTCAGGTTTAAAATGAATCATTACCTGCCCAAAATCAAAAACGACGTTATTAATCATAGCGCAAAACACTCCTAAATAATAAAGGTTGTTTGTATTATAACAAAAAAACTAATATTTATCAATTTTTTTAGTTGTAAAAGAAATTAATTATTGAATAGCGCGCACGTAAAAGGGTGTGGCGACTTATTTTATAATAAAACAACAGTTTCTTATAAAACTAAAAAAATAAAATGGTGGCTTATACCAAAAACTCACACTTTTTTTCGATTTTTTATCATATTGCATTGTTTTTAGGGGGTAAACATGGGAAAATTGCGTAAACGTATTGACTGTGTGGGGCTAATTATGTATAATAAACTAAAAAAGCGTTTGGGAGAAAAAATGAAAAACAATAAGCAGTCCTATTACGAATTTGACGATAAAAATAGGGAAGTGGTATTTAAGCGTTACGATATGCCGTCGCCATGGATGAACTTTTTAACCAACGGCGAATTTTTCACTATGATTTCGCAAGCTGGGGGTAATTTAAGCTGGTATAAATCCCCCGAAATTTGGCGTATTGGTAGATATCCCTTTTACCTTTTACCTACGGATGAAAACGGCTTATTCGTGTATATTAAGGATTTAAAAACAGGCAAGGTGTGGAACCCAAACTTTTTACCCTCAAGAGAAAGCCTTGACTTCTTTGAATCTAGACACGGGCTGGGTTATACAAAATTTATTGCAAAAAAAGATGGCGTAAAAGCAGTTGTAACGGCATACGTCGGCAAAGAAAACGCCCTTATTTACAAACTAGATATTACTTCTGAAGATAACAGAAAGGTGCAAATTTTTACAGCCAAAGAAATGGCGAATATGGAATATTTGCGCGAGGTACAATGGGAATATTACACCCGAAATTCTAATAATATTACATATAACAAGCAAAAAGACGCCCTTGTTTACGATTATTTTATTGATGCACAGGCAAGACCGGACGAAACGCCCTACGTTTTCTTTACAGCTACTAAAAAGTCAAGCTCTTATACAGCTGTAAGAAAGGACTTTTGCGGTTTTTACCGTGGCTTAAACAACCCTATCGCAATCGAAAATGGGGCATGCCCAAATACGGAGCTTTATGGGGGAGAAAGTATTTTTGCCTTTTCTTACGATTTAGATATTACACCAACCACTCAATCTATTTATTTTACCCTTGGCACGGTAAATAAAAAGGCAGACGTAGATGGATATATAGAAAAATTTAAGCACGCGGACTTTGTGGAAGGCGAGTTTGCTTATTTGCAAGCTAAATGGGAAGAAAAATTAAGTCGATTTAAGCTTACTTCTGGGGATGAACAGTTTGATAGAATGGCAAATATTTGGAATCCCTATCAAGTATATAACACCTTTTATATTTGCCGTGAAATTTCTTACTATGCAACGGGCACAATCCGCGGTATGGGTGTTCGTGATGCTTCGCAAGATGCGCTAAGTAACGTAATTTACGACGTAGAAAGCGCGAAAGAAAGAATTAAAGATATTATGCTTGAGCAATATCAAGAGGGTAAGACCAACCATTATTATTATCATATCGAAAAACGCCCTTCTATGGTAAGCGATAGAAGTGATAATCATTTGTGGATGATTTACACCGTTTACGAAATTATTATGGAAACGGGGGATTTATCTATTTTAGACGAGGTCGTTCCTTATTATGACGGTGGCGAGGGTACGGTATTCGAGCATTTAACTAAATCTATCGAGTTTTCTATGAGCCACTTAGGAAAGGATAATATTCCGCTTATGCTTGGAAGCGATTGGAACGACTGTTTAGATACCGTTTGTCGCAAGGGAAAGGGCGAGTCTGTAATGGTTGCCGAACAAGTTGTGCTTGGCGCAAGAATGATGATTGAATTGTGCAAGCTTAAAGGGGTAGATTATTCTTATTTTGAAAGTGTTTACCACAACCAAAAAGATACTATTAACAACAGCATGTACGACGGGGACAGATACGTTCGTGCCGTAACGGACGGCGGTGTAAGACTTGGCGAAAAATCGCAAGAATGCGGTAAAATTTGGCTAAACTCTAACACTTGGGCGGTGTTGTCCGGTGTAGCAGATGCCGAGCGTGGTAACGCTTGTATGGATAACGTAATGAAATATCTTAACAGCGATATAGGTTTGGTAAAGCAATATCCCGCACTAAAATTGAATTATCCCACGCCAGAAGAGCAAATTTCTTGGGCAACCCCCGGTATCAGTGAAAACGGCGGTGTGTTCTGCCACGCAAACACCTGGGCGATTATGGCTTACTGTATGTTAAACAGGGGTAACGATGCTTATAAAATTTACAGCGAACTAATACCCGATAACGTTATTAGTAAAGTTGGCGTTGAAAGGTACATAACCGAGCCATATATTTACTCTTCAAATATCAGGGCGCTATACGCTCCGCGTGGTGGCGAGGCTGCAGTTAGCTGGGTAACAGGTACGTCTATTTGGATGAATATTTCTATTCAGCAATATATTTGCGGAATTAAGCCTAAGTACGACGCTTTAGAAATTAAGCCATGCTTGCCAGACCATATTAAGCATGCAACCATTCAAAGAAAGTTTAGAAACAGCACATATACAATAGAAGTGTTTAATAACGGCGGTGGCAAAATAGAAAAAATAACCGTTAACGGTATAGAGCAAGCAGATTATTTAGTTAAACCCACGCAAAGCGAAATAAAGGTTGTTGTCTATATGTAAACGACTTGTTATAAGGCGCTACAATGGATTTATTATAGAACAAATTATTAAAGGGCGAGATTATTTCCTCGCCTTTTTTATTGATTTTTTGTTTAGAATATGATATCTTTATTATATTAAAAAATTTAATAAAAAAGGTGTAAAATTGAAGAAAAAATTATTACTATTATCAATTTGCGGGGTGGTTTTTCTTTTAGCGGGTGTATTTTTGTCTGCAAAAGCAACAGAATTTGACCGCTACGGAATACAAACTCAAGCAGAGGTTGTTCAAATTAAAAGGGAATATGACGCGAATAATAAGGAGCAAATATCTGTTTACGTAAAATATACGGTTGAAAACACAACTTATACTCGTGAATTAGACTATTATTCAAGCAATTTATACGAAGGAAAAATTGTAACAATCTTATATTTACAAAATAATCCATCTTTAATTACTTATGCAAAAACAAGATTTTTACCACCTATACTTTTTTACGCAGGCGCAACAATTTGCTTGGGCAGCTTTATTTTTCTAGCATTGTTCAAACTTTTTATAAAAAGAAACAGGGAAGTTTAATTAAACAAAATATGCGATAACCGACCTATAGGCCAAGTTATCGCATTTTTTATTGCTAAAATTAAAGGCGATGTCACAAACAATGGTTGATTTTTTTTAAGAGATAAAAGTTCTTTAGTCAAGGACTAAAAGAAGTTTTAGATGCGAGTAAGAGGCGGCATTTGTAAATTTTTGTAAAAGAGCGTACTTGCCGTACGTTGGAATTGTAAAAATTTGCAAATAACAAACTATTACGAAGTATATAAAACTTATTTTATCAACCCTTTGTTG
>JAFQBR010000043.1 GCA_017399665.1 Clostridia bacterium
AACATCTTCCCTACCTACAGCAATACAACAGTCAAAGACAAACAAGCTTAATTAGCGCATGTGCCGTTCATTACGAGCCTATGGGGATATTTGCAAAAGGAGTTAACTCTCTTAGCGAAATCCCACAAAACGCCCTCATTATTATTCCAGCAGACCAAAGCAACCAGGCACGAGCACTATTACTTCTTGCGGAAAATAACATTATCACCCTGGCTCCTAACGCTTCTATTGCTGAAATTACCGTATTAGACGTTCTAGATAATAAAGGACATATTTTGCGCCCAGTTGAAGCGGCTAGCATTCCTGCACAACTTAATCAAGGCGACAACGGAACTGTGGGCGTTATAAACGGTAACTACGCACTAGCTTCCGGCATATCGTTAAATACTGCTCTTGCAGTAGAAAATAACGATAGTCAAGCAGCATTAACCTACGCTAATATTTTGGCTGTACAGCAAGGAGCTGAAAAAAGACAAGCCATTATAGATTTAGTTAATCTTTTAACAAGTGAAAAGGTTAAAAATTATATCTCCGCTAATTATCAAGGCGCCGTTTTACCCATATAATTAAAGAACAAAAACAAAGGCTATAGGTTGATAATCGACCTATAGCCTATTTTTTATATATTTTTTTAGTTTTAACCAACGTTATGCAACGGCTTGTTCTTGGTTAATCTTTTTCTTCTCTGTTTTAATTTCGCCAGACTTAATTAAAGCCCATTTTGCAACAATAGGACCTAGAAGCTCGTAAACCAACGTCGCACATAAAGTTACTGTAACAACGTTTTGAGCAAAGCCAGCGTTAACTAACTCTGGCGTGGTTGCAACCTTTTGAGCCATACCGATAGCAACACCCGCCTGGGGAAGTAAGGTAAGACCTAAATATTTTTTAACGTTATTATCTGCATGAACGATTTTTGCGCCTAAATATGCACCTGAATACTTACCGATAGAACGTGATACCAAATAAACTATACCCATTACGCCTACCGCAGGAATTATCGATAAATCTAACTCTGCACCTGAAATAATGAAGAATAATAAGAACAATGGAGAAGTCCATCTATCCATTATATCAAATACTTGACCGCTTTCCTTATTTAAGTTTGCATATAATACGCCGATAGCCATGCAAGTTAACAAATCTGAAAGAGGCAAGCCAGGAATTACAGTACAAAGCCCTACACCGGCAAAAACAGCCATTACACAAAGAGAAATTCTGTTCGCTCTAGACTTAAATATTTTTGCAGCAAATGCTAAAATTACGCCTAAAATTGAGCCAAATGATAATGAAACAACTATTTCCAATAAGGGTAAAAGCAAAATATCTACAATGGTAAGGGTTGCCGCAGGAGATGCCAATGCTTTTGCAATAGCTAGCGAGATTGCAAATATTACAAGACCTATAGCATCGTCAAATGCAACAACGGGAAGCAAAGTATCTGTAACTATACCGCGCGCTTTATACTGACGCACGATCATTAAAGTTGCTGCAGGAGCAGTTGCCGTTGCAATAGCGCCCAAGCAAATTGCTTCAGATAAAGATATTTGACCTAAGAAGTGAAGTCCTATAAGCGATAAATCAACTAGAATAACTGTTATTAATGCTTGGAAAAAGGTAATTACTATTACACTTTTACCGATGTGCTTAATATGCTTTAGTTTAAATGAAGAGCCGATTGAAAATGCAATAAAACCAAGAGCTACACTAGTAACAATTTCAAGTCCTTCAAAAGCGTGACTATCAATTAGCTTCATAAAATAGCGAACAATAAGACCGGCTAAAAGATATGCTGTTACGTTTGGAATG
>JAFQBR010000044.1 GCA_017399665.1 Clostridia bacterium
CCCGCAAAAAGACATTGCGAGGCAAAACTTGTACAATCTCCACCAATATTATCAAAATTGTAATACTTTGGATTACGCTTTAAAGCCCATTTTTTTGCATACTCAACGGCGTTTTGCCTATTATAATCAAAAACTCTCATGCAATATTTTATTAATAAAAAATAAAAAATGCGCCACTAAACGCATTTTTTGAAAACGATTAATATTTAACTTATTGAAAGCAAAGCAACCGCTATAGCGCCAATTGCTATTCCCAACCATTGCCACCAAGCAAGTTTTTCTTTAAACAGTATAACCGATACGGAAGAGGTAATAGCCAATCCACCAACAGCAATAGAGGGATAAATTAAGTTGGGCGAAAGTGTTGTAGTTGCTAATAATACTACAAACATATTGCCTAAGGCGCTACTTACACCTGCACCGCAAGGAAAATACCAAGAACCTTTTACTATTTCTTTTACGTTTGGCTTTTTACTTACAAAAAATATTACAGCACACACTACAGTTGCCAATAATACGCTAAAAAACATAAACATAGAACCGTGTTTGCCGTCAAAAGCTATTTGTTCACTTTTTTGAAATATCGAACACCCTGCATTAGCTATAAATAATATCAATGCGTACATCAACCACTTTAAAGTGATTTTTTCTTTTGCTTTTTTAGCTGAACGCAAGCATAATATTAAAGAAATTACTACTAAAACTAGCCCTGTAATAACCAAAGGAGCTTTTTTAATATCCCATGTATTCCAAAAAGCAAATCCCCAAATAGTTGCGCCTATTAAAGATAGCTGTTGTACAAGCGCTGTTAACGAAGTTGGCCCTTCTGCAAGTGCTTTAATTAAGCTTAACATTACAATTGCATAACACACGCCAAAACCGAGTGAATAGAGCAAAGCCTTGGGCTCAAAACTAAAATCGAAAGCGTAAATTGCACCCCAGGTTATGCAAGCGAAGGCACACAATAAAAAATTATATAAATGAGTAATATTTTCTTTCCCAATATTTTTTTTATTAAAACCCGTTCCTAAAAGACTTAAAACGGACATTAAAAATATCGAGCTAACCAAATACACGTATGGCATAATTTCCCCTGAAAAATAAATTTAACAGTTTTTCTATTTTATTTTTTATAAAAAATTAAATTTTAACTGTTTGTTTATCTAATGCTCTATTTCTAAAATATAAGAATATATCTATTGAAACCATAACTAAATTGATACAGTAAAAGACCAAGACGTACCATTTCGATGAAAAATCTGCTAAATAAGCAGGATTTAAAAACTTACTTATTATTCCAGCAATGTATCCTGTAAAAATAAAAAGTAAAAAAAGAAGGCTTTTTCCCTTAGCTGTTCTTGATTTGTAAGAACGCGCAATATTGAGTGGCCATGATATTCCAAATAAAACCACCATAATTACTTCAAATATTTCTGCCATTTATCCCTCATTTTACAATATTATTTACAATATTTATTGCCATTTCTTTCTCGTAAGGAGTAATTTCTTCATCAAGGGAACAAAAAGTTGATATCTTTATATCCTTTTTCGTAAAAAATTTATACCAAACAAGAGCAATTATATATCTACCAAGACCTAAAGAAGCGTGAAACCCGTCGCGGTAAACCTTTAATCCACTTTTGAATGCGCTTAACATTGCTTCACCGCTGGGAATAATACCATCAGCCTTAATTATTGAGGCAAATTCTGCATAGGTATCTTTTACATTTTTAAACATTTCTTCGGTAGATTTAAAGGGTGTTATTGAAATCTTTTCACTATCGGTTTCGTATCCCCAGGTTTGATGAACGTAAATTTTTGCATTTTTACAATGCTTTACAATAAATTCTTTAAGAGCGCTAGCAAAAGGGAAAAAAGATTCAATATTATAGCTTAAATTACTTACCTGTTGAATTGTAACGTAATCCCAATCTTCTAAAAGCAATGCTTGATAAATAGAAATCTTTTTTCCGGTATACACACCGTTAAGCTCGTATTCGTAAGCCTCTTCCCCACTTACAATATTATTATAATGTCTTTCTAAAGAGCATCCGCCTATGTATATATTAACACAGATTAAATCAATCCCTTCACTTTTAGCCAATAAATGAAGATATCTTTGCGCATCTTGCGAGAAACTGTTGCCTATTGATAAAATCTTCATAACTTCACCTCCAAACAATTTTACAATAATAAAAATTCAAAGTCAAGTTTATATAAAAGGAAGTACAAATTAAAAAACAGATTAAAAAAGACAAGAACATCTTGTCTTTTTTTGTAAATAATTTAAAGTTTTAATACAATTTTACAATGGGTGCAAATTTTAGAGTTATGGGTGCATTTTTTACAATGGCTTGCACGTATTTCAGTTTGATAAATTGGAATTTATCAAACACAAGGGAAAAGTGTATTCTCCTTTATAAATTAAACTTTTCTTGAATCATTTTGGCAACCACATCGGGCGGAAGTTTTGAATTATCAATTTTTATATAGTTATCAAACGGAATTTCACCATCAAAACTTTCAAGTCGATATTTGGTATCATCGTTGATAAGTCTTTGGTTCGACGCTTCAATGTCCCTTTTTGATGCTTTGTTTTGTAAGCGGTTTTCGGTAATATTTCGTTTTAATCTAATTTCACGGGAAGCAACAAGTTCCACATAGTAAAACTCTGTATTGTAGGGTTCAAAAATGCTTTTCACATATTCAATGTAATCCCAATCCGCTTGTTGGTCGAAAGCCCACATATATGTAAAAATCATTCCATAGCAATCTGACTTCGCAAATTCCTCAAAAACCACCTGACGAAGTCTGTTAATTGCTTTTCCATTATATTGACCAAAGATTTCTATTACAGGTTCGATGGTCATATGATTGTGAAACAACCGCAATCCCGTAAGTTTCATAAGCTCCTGCCCAACAGTCATTTTACCGACAGCCGCATTACCTATCATAAATAACAATTTCATTATTATCACCCTTTCATAATATCATCTTAGCACAAAAGCTGCGATGCCGCAATACTTCTCACTATTACTTATTACTTCCCAAAACTCGACCCTAAAAAATAGTGAAGAGTGAATAGTTAAGAGTGAAGAAGCA
>JAFQBR010000045.1 GCA_017399665.1 Clostridia bacterium
AATCAGTAACGCTTGAACAGGTAGACGGTGCGGCAAAACTTACAAAAGAATACGGTCCACTTCACTTTGTTTACCTAATTTATATTCTTACCTATTTCGTTTTGTTAGTAGTAACTATTGCGCAGTCCATTGCAAAAAGGAAGGTTGCTTCACGTAAGCACGCCGGACTTCTTACTGCGGTTGTCGTTTGCAACATTGCAATGTGGATTATAGAAAAGTTTATTACTTGGAACTTTGAATTTTTATCTTTTTCTTACATACTGAGCGCAGGCATGCTATTCTTCCTTTATTGGATGATGCAAGACTACGTTTATAAGGACGATTTACCCGCCCCTGAAAAAACAAGAGTTATAGTTTTGGACTCTATACCCAAAGCAGAAAAGATTGAACGCGTTTTAGAGCTTCTTCCCAAAGATAAAACTCTTACAACACGCCAAATGGAAATGCTTGACGGAATATTAGAGGGCAAAAGCAATAAGGAAATTGCAAGCGACCTAAATATATCTGAAAACACCGTTAAATGGCATATAGGCCTACTTTATGATGCTTTAAACGTTAGCGGGAAGGAAGAATTATTTAAGCTTTTTAAGTAATTTTAAGCGTAAAATTAATAAAAAATAATTAAAGGTAGCAAAAAAAAACGCGCTACCTTTTTTCATGCCCAAAAGTAGGTTTTTTAAAAAAACTACCCTTACCCCATACTAAAACTATACCTATATGGTAGTGACACGCCCGCGCGTATGTGATAAAATTATGCCACTAAATAAAGGCGCTTTAACTGTTTTAAATAAAAGCGCTTAAAGAAAAACTATGCGGAACAACCGCAAAAAAGGAGAAAAAAATGAAAGTAAAAAATTTCATTCTTAGCTTAGTGCTAATGCTCTCATTGCTATTTACTGCTTTTGCATTCACCCCCTCAACGGTAGATGCCATTGAAGTAAGTGTCAAAGTTGAAGAAGTAGATATTACACTTCCTGCCCCCGCTGCTGGCGAAACCGTTTATCGCGACAATGCGTCAGTTACAGTTAAACATCACATGACTTATAAGGTTGTAGGTTTAAATTGGTACAAAGACTACAATCCCAACGGCTCAAACGATAGGCTTGGTCTTGATTCGAATGCAGATACATTCTTCAAGGGTGGCGAAAGCTATACCGTTCGCGTAGACCTTGAATTAAAAGGTGCAAACAGCGGTTGGAATTTTGAATATGACGGCGAAAACACCGATTACAGCGGTATCAGCGCAACCGTTAACGGCATGCCGGCTATCGTTACTCACCGCGAAGTTAATATTGATGCAAAAACGATAAGCGTAATGTATACCTTTGAAAATATCGCTTTTGGCGTGGTTACCCCTAGTATAGTAATTCCTTCGCCTATTGCAGGTGAAGCTCAACCTGATGTAAGCAAAATTCTTTGCACTAACAGTCGCGCTCTTGACGTTGCCGATTCTTCATATAACTGGTACGTAAGCGAAAACGGTGAATGGAAGTTAATGGGATTATCAGATAAATTCGTTGCAGGCAAAGACTACAAGGTAATGCTTGGCGTAGTTACCCAAAACGGATTCCGTTTACCCGTTGAAAGCGCCTACGAGCAAAACGGTGAAAAATTCATTAAAGGCTACGTAAACGGTAAAGAATCAGCTATGAAGCTAACACGTCTTGGCTATAACGAAGTTAGCGAACCCGTTTATAATGACGGTGGAATAGAAGAAATATCTTACGTGTTTACTTCTTGCCCCGCAGTTGAAATATCTTCAGTATCATTTAGCGGTATAGTAGCGCCTGCAGAGGGGCAACACCCCGTATATACCGCTCCTACCATGGGCGACGATAAATATACTTTAGTTACAGATGAAGAAGTTACCGGCGGTAGCGAATACAATGTTGTTAGCGGCCTTCAATGGTCAACTGTAACTGAAAAGTTAAACGAACAGTCAGTATTTGAAAACGGCAAAATTTATACTCTATCATTCTTCGTTCGATCAGGCGATATTTACCGCTTTGCAGATTGGCTTGAAGCAAGCGCAAACGTTGGCTACGTTGAAGCATCAACCGATTTCGTCGATCCCACTTTGGCCTTCGTAAGTATTGAATTTGCACCATGTAACGGCGGTGTTTTAAGAGAAATAGCAATTAGCGGTGTTACCGAACCCGTTGCAGGCGAGCACCCCGATTACGACTTTATTTATAGCCAAGGCTTTAATAGAGGTAGTGCAGACGAATGCGTTCTTTGGTACGATTTAACTGCTGGTAAGGCTCTTACGGAAGATGACGTTTTTGTATACGGTCACACCTACGAATTACTTTTAGTTCTTCGTTCAGATAAGGAAATTTACGGCCCAGAAGGCAAGTTTGAATTTGCACCCTGCAGTGAATTATCAATAACTATTAACGGCAAGCCCGTTCAACCCAGGAGTTATAATGATTTACCTGAAACTAATTGGGTTCAATGTTCTAGATCATTCGAATGTGCAGGAGAACCTGTTAAGCAACTTGCCATAACGGTAGAAAACCCCTATGAAGGCAAATTACCAGCATCTCAAATTGGACTTAATGCAGAAGGTTGCAATATTGAAGAATTCCGTTTCTACGATATGGAAACATTAGAGCTAGTAGATAAATCAACCCCCTTCATTGGTGCAAGAGGCTATATGTTAGTAGTAGTTCTTTCTGCAAAAGAAGGTTATGCGTTCAGCGAACAAATTAGCGCAACTGTAAACGGTCAATACGCAGTTGCAGAAAACGCTGCTCTTGGCTTAATTACTGTTGAAGCATTCTTAGTTTGTGAAGAATTGCCTTACTTTGTAGTAAGCTTCAACCCAGGCGAAGGCGGTAGCGGACATATGGGAGAAGTTACCGTTAAAGGTGGCGGATACTTCACCTTACCCGAATGTGAATTTGAAGGATCAGAAGGTAAGACCTTTGTAGGCTGGAGCTTAGACGGAACTGTAAACGCCATCGTTACCGGCGAAATTTACGTTGATACTATTATCACCCTTACCGCTCTTTGGGAAAGCCCCGAAAACCACGTTCACGTATACGATAGCGTATACAAGCCCGGCGATTGCAACGAAAATGAGCATTACAAGCTTTGCATAAGCCCCAACTGCCCAGATTTAGGCTCAGAAATAACTAAAGACGAAGTAATGGGTCATAACTGGGGAAATAACACCCAGTGTGATAGCGTTTGTTTAGATTGCGGTTATGAAAGAACTACCTACCTAGACGGCAGTCCCTTACACTTCTTCTCGCATCCTTGTGAATCAACCTGTCCTAACTGCGGTTTCTTTAGAGAAAATGCTGAAGATCACGTTCCCGGCGAATTTAACTGCATTACCGGTCAACACTGTACCGTTTGCGGTGAGCTTGTAAGAGCAGCAGA
>JAFQBR010000006.1 GCA_017399665.1 Clostridia bacterium
ACAAAAAAAGACTCTATTTTTGCAATTTTAGGGGTAAATTTTTAAAAAAGTATTGAAAATTTTGCGGTTATGTTGTACAATATAGGCGGAGGAAAATTATGAAGTACGTTATAGCATTAGACGAGGGTACGACTTCTACAAGAGCCGTACTTTTTAATACTAACACACAAAAGATAGACAAAGTTAAAAACGTGCCCATCAAACAGTATTATCCACAGCCCGGTTACGTTGAAGAAAGTGCAACCGAAATTTATTCTTCAACCTTAGGTGTTTTGGTTGAGTGCATAGAAACTGTTGGCATTAATTCCGTTTTAGGTATAGCAATAACTAACCAGCGCGAAACGGTAATTGCATGGGAGCGTTCTACGGGAAAACCCCTCTATAACGCGATTATCTGGCAATGTCGCAGAACAATGGACTATTGTAGCGAGATAGAAGCGCACTATGGAAATATGATAAAACAAAAGACGGGGCTTAAGGTAGACGCTTATTTTTCGGCAAGTAAAATGCGTTGGTTAATTCAAAACGTGCCGGAAGTTAAAAGCGCGATGGAGCGAAACGATCTTTGCCTTGGCACGGTAGAAACCTACCTTATTTTTAAGCTTACTGGCGGAAAGGCTTTTGTAACCGATTATACAAACGCTTCGCGTACAATGCTTTACAATATAAATACTTTTGATTGGGATAGCGATTTACTTTCTCTTTTTGGTATTCCGCGCTCAGTTCTTGCGGACGTTTTATCCCCTGATGCAGTTTTTGGAAGTTATGAATATGGCGGAAGAGCAATTCCTATTGCCGGAGCGGCTGGCGATCAGCAGTCCGCTGCGGTAGGGCAAGGCTGTTTTGAAAGCGGTAGCGCAAAGATTACCTACGGAACAGGTATGTTTATGCTTGCTAACGTTGGAGAAGAGCCAAAGAACAGTCAAAGTCTTTTAACAACGCTTGGCTATGGCAAAAAGCCCGTTTATATGTTTGAAGGTAGCGTTTTTAATGCAGGTAGCGCCGTTCAATGGCTACGCGACGGGCTGGACTTTTTTAAACGCTCTAAAGACAGTGAAAAATACGCACTATCCGTTCCTTCAAGCGACGGCGTTTACGTCGTGCCGGCATTTACCGGGCTTGGTTCGCCTTATTGGAGAAGTGACGTAAGCGGTATAATTACAGGCATCACAAGGGGCACAACAAAAGCGCATATTACACGCGCCGTGCTAGAAGCAATGGCATATTCTGCGCGTGACCTTGTTGAGGTTATGGAAAAGGAAGGAAATATTAAGCTAGAAAGCTTACGCGTAGACGGCGGAGCTTCGCAAAATAATTTCCTTATGCAATTTCAGGCAGACGTAAGCAATATTTTGGTTGATAGACCTATAGAGCGCGAAAGCACGGCTTTAGGCGCTGCATATCTTTGCCAAATAGCTCTTAATATTAGAAGCATAGAAGATATTGCAAAGACTAGAAAAAGTGAAAGAATATTTATTCCCTCTAGCGACAGGGAAGAGTTTGAAAAATTATATGATGGCTGGAAAACAGCGGTGAAGAGGTGTTTACTATGATAAGAAATTTTATTACAGGTGAAGATGGTAAGGCGATAAGTATAGTTGAGT
>JAFQBR010000046.1 GCA_017399665.1 Clostridia bacterium
GGTGAGCAAGGACCTCAAGGTGAGCAAGGACCTCAAGGTGAGCAAGGTCCAGCGGGAGAACCGGGGGTAAAAGGCGAAAAAGGTGACCAAGGAGAACAAGGTCCAAGCGGTAATTTAGCAACCGTATATTTACCGCGTGTATTTAGTAGTACCGTTATACCTAGTTATAAACTTAATGAAATAACTAACAATCTAGGCAAGGTAATGATTATAGATACAGAGTATGATGAAAACACACCTGTTCATTATTACTATTTACAAGAACTTGAATTAGCGGAAGACAATAATCATTGGATTTTCTATTATTACACAATAGAAGGTAATAATGACAGCGCAACTATTAAATATGCGGTAGTTGTAAATACACAATTTGGAACTTATTATTACAAAGAACTTAAGCAACCCAGCACTGTAAAAGCAAATCCTTCTGTTGATGACACGTCTGGGGAACTTGAGGCTATTAGTATTGACGGTGTAATTTATAAAATTGTAGGCGAAAAAGGTGAACAAGGGGAAATTGGACCACAAGGACCACAAGGTCCGCAAGGCGAACAAGGCATTCAAGGCGAAGTTGGTCCACAAGGACCTCAGGGTGAGCAAGGCATTCAAGGCGAAGTTGGTCCACAAGGTCCTCAAGGCGAGCAAGGGCCTGAAGGTCCAAGAGGCGCAAGAGGTAGGGGAATTATTGGTCTTACTTATTCAGATTCAGAACAAACTGCTGATGGCTATACGGTAACACCACTTAACTTTACATTTACGGAAGAAGCGGTAACCCAGATTCGTGTTAAAGCTAAAAACGGAGCACAAGGGCCACAGGGTGAGCAAGGGCCTGAAGGACCGCAAGGTCCACAAGGCGAACAAGGTCCTCAAGGTGAGCAAGGACCTCAAGGTGAAGGCTTAGATTTAGGCGAGGCAGACATTGGCTATGATAGCGAAACTCAAACTCTTAATATCGCAAGTCCGAGACACGTTAATATAACTAACCACAGCATTATTGACGACCCAGAAAAAAAAGAAGGGGAAATTGGCTTAGTGGACGGGGAGATAAACATTGAGGCAGATGAGGCTGTTAACGTTACGTCGCAAAAAAATATTAACCTTATTGCTAATAACCCTTACACTGAAGGTAATGCCACTTTGCTTATTCAATCAAGTGATTTTCCGACTAGAAAAAACGCGACTATCACACTTGAGAACGGTAAAATAGAGATTAGTGCTGATAATAGCACAAATTTTGTTGGTAACGTAGATTTTTCAGAAGCAACGGTTACAGGATTGTCAAGCAGTGGAGGTAGTGGTTCAACAGTAGTTGCAAACCCAACTACCGATACCACTAATGAATTAAAAACTATCAGTATTGACGGAACTGATTATAAGGTTGTAGGCGAAAAGGGCGAAAAAGGTGATACCGGTATCGGTATATCTTCCGTTACAGTAAAGAGCACAGCATCAAGTGCATTCACTGGCTATACGGATACAACCTTAACTATTAATAAAACAGACGATACTACTGAAGAAGTAGTTATATCGGCAAAAAACGGCAAAGGAATTAGTAGCGTTTCTACCTTAGCTCCAATACAAACAGAAGATGGTTATACCTCAACGCCAATAAAAATGACGTACGGTGACGGTGGTTCATCGCAGATTTATATTAAAGCTAAAAATGGTGAACAAGGTATTCAAGGCGAAGTTGGTCCACAAGGTCCTCAAGGCGAGCAAGGGCCTGCAGGTGAACTTGACTTAGGTGATGCAGATATTAGTTGGGATGAACAAACTAAAAGACTTTCAATAACAAACCCAAGCGGTGTTATCGATATAGGAACTTACGGTCAAAAAACTCAATTTCAAGCTGAAACATATTTCCCTTATAACTCTATGTTTGACGGTACGGTTAGCTTTGACGGTGACGTTCACTTTAATGGTGATGTATATGGCTTGCCAACAGGTGGCGGTCTTGATTTAGGCGAGGCGGATATTAGTTATGATAGTGAAAGTCAAACTCTTAATATTACAAGCCCATCTAATATGGATATTTCATCTGATGATTTACATCTTTATGCGACTAAATCCGAAAATAGTTGTATTGAAATTCTTGTAGGTGCTGACGATAATACTTATGCTTATCTTAGTACATCAGGAGTGCAATTTACTGCAAACACAGGTTCAGTTAGTTTTACTGCTCAGGGTGATGATGGTAATATAAGGTTTAGGGCCGATAAAAATATTTACTTTGACGGAACTATTGACCTTTATCAAACCACTGTAAATAGTGGTACTTTACGCCAATCTACGCTTGATATGCCACAGTTGGTAAACCCTATTTTTAAGGGAACGGTAGATTTTACAAACGTAACGGTAACGGGATTGCCAGCAAGTGGTGGTGAACTTGACTTAGGTGATGCAGATATTAGTTGGGATGAACAAACTAAAAGACTTTCAATAACAAACCCAAGCGGTGTTATCGATATAGGTACTTACGGTCAAAAAACTCAATTTCAAGCTGAAACATACTTTCCTAAAGATTCTTTGTTTGACGGTACGGTTAGCTTTGACGGAGACGTTCACTTTAATGGTAGCATAATAGGCTTGCCAAGTGCAAAAGTAAACACAAGCGACGATTTTAGCTGGGAAGGAGACCATCAATTTAATGCTGGCGTAGAATTTACAAATGAAGTAGATTTTACAAACGCTATTGTTACAGGTGTATCAGGACTTGTGCAAAAGGCGTGCTTTTATAATAGGGTTGAACTATTTGATTGGTTAAAAACTAATTGGAGTAAAATTTTAAAAGTGAAATTTTCAAAGTCCTCTACTTCACAGCCACCAACAATTTTTGGAGAATATAGTGTTACGGATAACAGTAGTAACGATGGGACCGATAATATTGGCTCGATAACCTTTTCTACAAGTAGCAACCGAACAACGTCAACGGGGGTAATAATAACACGTAAGTCCTGTGTGATAGACGGTAATAATTTAGTAGAGCATTTTAGCGAATTAATCTTTAATGACGACGGTACGTTTGATATTAACGAAAAAAGCGAAAATATCTTTACCGACGACATGTGGGAAGATGCAGAAGCAGAAGTGGAAATAACTTACGCAAATTAGAAGAATGCAACAAAAAAACAGACAAAAAAGGCATGCTTTTTAATTGATATATTTTTATGCTTTTAAATTTAAAAAATATTAAAAGTCAGCGTATAGGTTGATTATCGCGTTAAAATAATGCAAGATAAAGAAAAAAGTAATAAAAAAAGCCGTTAGTAATATAAATAGAAAGAGGAAATAAAAATGTCTTTAATCGAAAACCTATTTTTACTAATGGGGGCTATTGCTCTTTTCCTTTATGGGCTTAACACGTTAAGTGCTGGTGTAAAGGGTATTGCTGGAACAAAAATGAAAAGTTTTGTTAAAAGCGCAACGTCAACAAGGTGTGGTGGAGTTTTAGCCGGGACGTTATGTACCGCAGTTGCTCAAAGTAGTATAGCAACCAATATGATTGTTATTACTTTTGTGGAAAGCGGAGTGATGAGCTTTTTATCTGCCTGTGCGGTAATTATGGGAACGAATATTGGCACAACGGTTACGGCACAGCTTGTTTCTATTTCTTCCGTTTCGCAATTTGAGTTTAGCGCTATTGGCAGTTTAATTGCATTTATCGGCTTTATTTTTACCCTTTTTAAAAGACAAAATTTACCTTCTTTAGGTAGCGCAATGCTTGGTTTTGGATTTATTTTTATGGGAATAGAGTTATTGACCGAGGTGGTTGAATGCTTTAAAGGATATTCCTTTTTTACAGGGCTTTTCCTTGTTGAAAATCCATTTTTATTATTAATTAACGGCTTTTTTATTACGGCGGTACTTCAAAGCAGTTCGGTTGTAACAAGTATAATGACGGTGCTTGCATCAATTGGCGTTTTGCAGTTTAAAAGCGCAACCTTTATAATACTTGGTGCAAACATAGGTACTTGCTTGCCCGTTATTTTTGCGTCCCTTTCAATGGGTAAAGAAAGTGTTAAAACTGCATTTTTTAATATTACATTTAACATTTTTGGCGGAATAGTTTTCTTTTTACCCCTATTATTTTTTGGAAATGAAATTTCTGCGCTAGCAATATTTTGCGGTGACACGGGTAGGGCAATAGCTAACTTTCATACCTTATTTAATATGACAGTCTGCCTTATCTTATTGCCAATATTAAAGCCATTTTCAAGCTTTTGCGAAAAGCTTACGGAAAAATTATTTTTAAGCGATAAACGCTCTAAAATAAAACAAAACAAAAAACAGTTATTTTTTAAGCGTGCTAAACAAAACTGAGTTTTTTTAGGAAGTTATTTGTACTTAGTACAAACAGCTTCCCTTTTTTTTGGCAAAAAATGCGGTAAAAGAGTGGTTAAATAATAAAAAAATATTTGACATTTCTTTTTGTAAAGTGTAGAATGAGTGTGAACAAAAATTAAAGGAGAATGAATTCCTATGAATATGCTTAACAAAATGTCTATTAAAGACGTAGACGTAGCTGGTAAGAAATGCCTAGTTCGCGTTGACTTTAACGTTCCCATGAAAGATGGCAAAATTACCGACGAAACAAGAATTAACGGCGCATTGCCCACAATTCAGTATCTAATTGACAACAAGGCGAAAGTTATTCTTTGCTCACACATGGGCAAACCTAAGGGTCAAATCGTTCCCAAATACAGCCTTGCTCCCGTTGCAGAAAGACTAGCTGAAAAGCTTGGCAAAAAGGTAGTTTTTGCAACAGACGTTATCGGACCTTCTGCTGATAAGGCAGTTAGCGAAGTTCAAGACGGTGAAGTTGTTCTTTTAGAAAACACTCGTTTTGAAGCAGGCGAAGAAAAACGTGATCCTGATTTTTGCGCAAAGCTTGCAAGCTATTGCGATATATTTGTTAACGATGCTTTCGGTACAGCTCACCGTTCACACGGTTCAACCGCTGCTATCGTTGAACAAGGTTTAGTTAAAACTGCAGTTTGCGGTTTCCTAATTCAAAAAGAACTTACAGTTATGGGTGGCGCATTAGAACAACCCGTTAGACCTTTCGTTGCTGTTCTTGGTGGCGCTAAGGTTGCAGATAAGCTAAAAGTTATCTCTAACTTACTTGAAAAATGCGATACTCTAGTTATCGGTGGCGGTATGGCTTACACCTTCTTAAAGGCTCAAGGTAACGAAGTTGGTACTTCTCTTGTTGACGATAGCCAAATTGATTACTGTAACGAAATGCTTGCAAAGGCTAAATCACTTGGTAAAACAATTTACCTTCCCGTTGACGCTGTAACAGCTAAGGCTTTCCCCGATCCTATCGACGCACCTATCGACGTTACTACTTACGATGTAGGCAAAATTCCTGCTGACGTTATGGGGCTTGATATGGGCGCTAAGTCAAGAGAATTATTTGCTTCAGTTGTTAAGAACGCTAAAACCGTTATTTGGAACGGACCTATGGGCGTTTTCGAAAATCCCACTCTAGCTGCAGGTACAAACGCAGTTGCTATGGCTCTTGCTGAAACAGATGCTACTACTATTATCGGTGGTGGCGACAGCGCAGCAGCAGTTACTCAACTTGGCTATGCAGAAAAGATGTCTCACATCTCTACCGGTGGCGGTGCTTCACTTGAATTGTTTGAAGGTAAAGAATTGCCCGGTATTGCTTGCTTAAACGAAAAATAAGCTTTATATGCTGCGTTATTGTCACGAAAGATGCGCTTTATTCGGGTTACGTACGGCAAGTACGCGCCCCTTCATAAATGCTCCTTATCGTGCCACTAACTTGCATCTAA
>JAFQBR010000047.1 GCA_017399665.1 Clostridia bacterium
AACAAGGTTTTTCCGTCTTTGGTATATAAATTACCATCTATATCTTTAAAGTTTGCATTATCTTCACTTACCGTTATCCTTGTTAAACTATTGCAATAAGCGAACGCATAATCACCAATAGAAGTTACGCTGTCACCTATTTCTACTGACGTTAAACCGCAACCAGCGAACGCATAATTACCAATAGAAGTTACGCTATCGGGGATTACTACACTTGTTAAACTCTCGCAATCCAAGAACGCATGATCGCCAATTGAAGTTACGCTATCACCTATTACTACTGACGTTAAACTATCGCAACTTCTAAACGCAGCCCAGCCAATAGAAGTTACGGCCTTACCACGGTAAGTACTTGGAATTACGATTTCGGCAGGAATGTTGTTTCCGGCTTTTGCCGCAATTGAATACGTACCGTCTTCTAATAAAGTAAACACAAAATATTCTTCTGCGGCTAGTTTACAAACAGAGCAAGTTGCATCTTCCCAAAAATGT
The DNA here is from genome assembly GCA_017399665.1 of Clostridia bacterium. The sequence continues at coordinate 493 of JAFQBR010000047.1, forward strand.
ACGTGGATGTCTGATGAAGAACTATTGCCCTCTTCTACTGAAGAATTATCGCTTTGCACGTTAGAAGAATTGTTGCCACCGCTTGGCGTATTATTACAGCCAACGGCAAAACAAATACAAGCTAAAAAAGTGAGAATTAAAACTAAAAGCTTTATTGCGTTTGATTTCTTCATAACTTTCTCCTCAAAAAACTGTAAAAATTAAGATTACATAAAAAAGAGCGACTGCAAAAGCAAACGCCACCAATAAAAGTATTCTTTCACTCTTGCTATATTACAACTACATTTTAACACTTTTTTATATGCTTTGCAAGAAAATTTGTGTTTTTATGCTAAAAATGTAATGATTACCTCATTAAACCAGCAATTTTATGCGTTCAATAAAATTTTTTAAAAATTTACTTGAAAACTATTGACATTCAGTTGAATGCGTGATATAATCATATCGAAATCAAAAAGAAAGAGCATTAAACAAAGGAGTAATTATTATGAATAACTACCCCGGAACAACAGTTAAAATAAAGCAAGGGGTTAGCGGTAAGCAGTTTTTAAGCGGACTGTTTATGGGCAGTAGCGGAATTGCTATGAGCCAGCTTAACGAGCTAACCGGCTTAAAAACGCCAACGGTGCAAAATTGGGTTTCACGCGGATTTATTCCCCACCCTATTAATAAGCGCTATTCTAAAGATGCTACCGCGCGTATATTTATTATTAATGCACTGCGCAGTACCATGAATTTGGAAGACATTAAAAAGCTTTTGGTTTACGTTAACGGCAACCCCGAAGACCGCGCGGACGATATTATACCCGAAAGCGCGCTTTACGGCTATTTTTGCGAAATTGTTTTTAACGAAAATTTTTCTTTTAAGCGTGTTAACAGCCTTATAGACGGGGTTTTATCCTTTTATGAAGAAAAAATTAACAACGCTAAAAGCAGGCTTCAAACTGCCCTAGAGGTTATTTGTGTTAACTTTTTGGCAAGCGATTTATTAACTCGCTCTGCTAAAATTATGGCAGACGTAGAAGAGAAAAACATCTTCGGTAAACAACTTCAAATTTAACCGCTTAACCTAATATATAATAAGGCATTAATTTTTAGGCAAAAAAATAACGAACTATTGGCGGTAGATAAAGTGTATTTATCGGCTAGCCTATTAATATAGTTAAAACAATAGGCGATGTCACAAACAATGGTTGATTTTGTTTAAGGTGATAAAATTACTTTAGTTAAAGACTAAAATAAGTTTTAGATGCGAGTAAGAGATGTCAAGCATTTGTAAATTTTTGCAAGGGAGCGTACTTGCCGTACGTAGGAATTGTAAAAATTTGCAAATAACAAACTATTACGAAGTATATAAAACTTCTTTTATCAACCGTTTGTTGTGACAGAGCCAAACAATAAACAAAAAACATCACTTTAAAGGAGGTATACATAATGGAATTTTGGGAAGGTTTACTACTAGCGCAAAAAATTTACTTTTGCGTAGGGCTTGCCGCTTCCGTATTTCTAATTTTGCAAATTATCACTTTGCTGTTCGGTATTGGCGATAACGGCGAAGTTGATATAGATTTATCGGGCGATGGCGAAGTGGATGCAACCGTAGATTTATCAGACGGGTTTACCCTATTTAGCTTGCGTGGTATTGTTGCTTTCTTTGCTATTGGCGGTTGGACGGGTTATGCCCTTGCTCCAATTAATACCTGGCTTGCAATAGGCGGTTCACTACTAGCTGGCAGCTTAGCGCTTGTTGGTATGGCGTTTGCAATGCGTGGTATTATGAAGCTTCGCTCTAGCGGTAATATAGAAATCGCTAAGGCTGTTGGCAAAGTTGCAGACGTTTATCTTACCGTTCCTGCTAAAGGCAACGGTTCTGGTAAAATTACCCTAACCTTAGAAGAACGCTACGTTGAACTTAGCGCAATCTCTTTGGGCGATACGCCGATTCCTACCGGCGAAAAGGTAAAGATTACTGCCCTTGTTGGCGATTCTTTAGTTGTTGAAAAAATCCCCAATTAAACACCTTTTTGGCTATAAAAGTATTAAATAATCGACTTATAGCCCCACTTAATTAAAGATTTATAAATATTTTATAATAAATTTAAGGAGTAATTATCATGACAAATTTAAGTTATTTACTAGCATCAGATGCAGTAGTTCCTATTGTTATCGTTGTAGTTTTAATTGTGTTTATGCTTGTGCTTTTAATTGCTACCAGAGTTAAAAGATGTCCTTCAGACAAGATTATGGTAGTTTACGGTAAAGTAAGTAAAGCGCAAGACGGCACTCACCGTTCTGCAAAATGCGTTCACGGTGGTACGGAATTTATCGTTCCCCTATTCCAATCTTACGCATTTTTGGACCTTACACCCATTTCTATTTCTGTTGACTTAAAGAGCGCGCTTTCTCGCCAAAACATTCGTATTGACGTTCCCTCTATCTTCACAGTTGGTATTTCAACCGAACAAGGCGTTATGCAAAACGCTGCAGAACGCTTACTTGGCTTAAAGCTACCCCAAATTCAAGAGCTTGCAAAGGATATCATCTTCGGTCAATTACGTCTTGTTATTGCAACGATGGACATTGAAGAAATCAATACCGACAGAGATAAATTCCTAGAAGCTGTTTCAAGAAACGTAGAAGGCGAACTTAAGAAAATCGGTTTAAGACTTATCAACGTTAACGTAACCGACATTTCAGATGAATCTGGCTATATCGTTGCGCTTGGTCGCGAAGCTGCTGCTAAAGCTATTAACGACGCTAGAATTTCGGTTGCCGAAGAAGACCGCAAGGGTGCTATCGGTGAAGCTAACGCTAAAAAAGACCAACGTATTAACGTTGCAGATGCTGACTCACAAGCTATCAAGGGTGAAAACCAAGCAAGAATGGAAATTGCCGACTCTCAAGCATTACTTCGTCAACGTCAAGCTGAAGCTGAACAACGCGCTGCTTCTGCAGAAAAAATCAACGCAGCAAAAGCACTTGCAGACGGTTATGATGCTGAACGTCAAGCCGAACTTGTAAGAGCAGAACGTGAAAAAGCTACTCAAGAAGCAGACGTTATCGTTAAAACGGAAATCGAAAAGAAGAAAATCGAGCTTCAAGCTGAAGCGGAAGCTGAAAAGATTAGACGTCAAGCACAAGGTGAAGCAGACGCTATTTTCGCCAAAATGGAAGCGCAAGCGCGCGGTGTTAAAGCCGTTCTTTCTGCTCAAGCTGAAGGTTTAGCTGAAGTTGTTAAAGCTGCCGGTGGCGACACTAACGAAGCTGCAAGACTTATGATTGCCGATAAGATTGAAAATATCGTTGCTACTCAAGTTGAAGCTATTAAGAATATTAAGATTGATAAGGTTACCGTTTGGGATGGCGCTGGCAATTCTAAAGACGGCAAAACCGCAACCGCTAATTTCCTTTCCGGTATGATGCAATCTCTTCCCCCAATGACTGACCTATTTGCTATGGCAGGACTAAAAATGCCCGAAATTATTCAAGCAAAAAAGGCAGATGAAGAACCTGAAGAAAAAGCTGAATAATATTATTTTTCCTTCCTAAATAAAAAAACCATCGCATGTCTTTTGCGGTGGTTTTTTTTCTTTTATTTAATATGATTTGTATCAAAAGCTGGCTTATAGGTCGATTATTAGCGCTTTACACTTGCAACGCCCGTGTTAAATGCAAGAGATAAATCTATTTTATCTTTAGCCTCAACTCTCTGGACTAGTTCAATTTTTCCGCGCCATTCATAATGCTTTTTAAATGATTCTTCTGCGTAATTCATTTAAAATACCCGCTTAAAATTATTTTTCCCATGGGAATACGTATTGCGTAAGACCTAATTCATCACGAACTTTAATCATTTCCTGCTGTACGAACTCATTTATAGGCACACCGCTATCCTTACGCTGTTGCCAAATTAGCCACTCTTTTTCGCCTGCAGT
>JAFQBR010000048.1 GCA_017399665.1 Clostridia bacterium
CTGTCACAACAAAGGGTTGATAAAAGAAGTTTTATATACTTCGTAATAGTTTGTTATTTGCAAATTTTTACAATTCCAACGTACGGCAAGTACGCTTCCTTGCAAAAATTTACAAATGCCGCCTCTTACTCGCATCTAAAAGTTCTTTTGGCTTTTATCTAAAGTAATTTTATCCCTTTAAAAAAATCAACCATTGTTTGTGACATCGCCATTTTTAAGTGGTATTTTTTTTGCATAAAAAGACATAAATATAAAAAGTTTAATAAAAAAGTTAAAAACTGTTTACAAATTGAAAAATATCGTTTACAATATATGCGGTTAATAAGTTAACCGATAAATACAATTTAAGGAAAAAAATAAATGAGTGCTAATTACGATTTTAAGTCAATTTCATCAAATTTTAATTTAAAGGGCGAATTTCTTTCTTGCGAGCCTTATGGTGAAGGTCATATAAACCAAACTTTTTTACTTTTAACAAATAGTGAAAATGGTGTTTGTAAATATATTCTTCAACGCATAAACTCAAATTTATTTACTAACGTTGAAGCTTTAATGAATAACATTAAGCTGGTTACTGAATTTGCCAGAGAAAAAATTAAAGAAAAAGGTGGCGATCCTGACCGTGAATCTTTAACCGTTGTATGCACTAAAGAAGGTAAGCCATACTATTTTGACGGCGAAAACTATTTTAGAATTTATTTATTTATAGATAACGCAACAGCTTATCAAGTAGTAGAAAACCCCGTGCATTTTTACGAAAGCGCGGTAGCGTTTGGCAATTTTGCTAACCTTTTAGCTCAGTTCGACGCATCAAAATTATACGAACCGCTACCAAACTTCCACAATACGGTTTCTAGATTTGAAGCTTTAGAGCAGGCTGTTAAAGAAGATAAAGCAAAAAGAGCACATCTTGTACAAGAAGAAATTGAGTTTGCTTTTGCAAGAAAGGGCTTAACAAGCAAAATTGTTTCTCAGCTTGAAAGCGGTGAAATTCCCTTAAAGGTTACCCATAACGATACAAAGCTTAATAACGTATTAATCGACAATGCAACAGATAAAGCAGTTGCCGTAATCGACTTAGATACTATTATGCCCGGCACTATCTGTTATGATTTTGGCGATTCTATAAGATTTGGTTGTAACCCTGCGGCAGAAGACGAACAGGATTTATCAAAGGTTAACTTCTCTATTGAGCTTTTTGAACAGTACGTTAAAGGTTATATGCACTCATTAAAGGGCACAATGACAGAAAAGGAAGCTGAAAATCTTGCTCTTGGCACAATAATGATGACCTACGAGTGCGGTATTAGATTTTTAGCCGACCACTTAAACGGTGATACATATTTTAGAATTAAACGCGAAAACCACAACTTAGACCGTACAAGAACACAGTTTAAGCTTGTAAAAGATATGGAAGAGCAGTTTGATCAAATGAATGCCATTGTAAACAAATATTACAAGGGTTAAGCATAAAAAGCATAAATAACAAGAGAAATAAGGAGATTATTATGAAAACTATTCTTGTAACAGGCGGTGCAGGCTATATCGGTAGCCATACTTGTATTGAACTAATGAAGTCTGGTTATGAAGTTGTAATTATAGACGACTTATCTAACAGTAAGGAAATAGCTGTTAGAAGAATTGAACAAATAAGCGGTAAAAAGGTTGCTTTTTACAAAAACAGTATTTTAGAGCGCGACGCACTTGATAAAATATTTAAAGAACATAAGATTGATGCTGTTATTAACTTTGCAGGCTTTAAAGCTGTTGGAGAATCAGTTGCAAAGCCTGTTGAATATTATCATAACAACATTGGCGGTTTAATTATTTTACTTGAAGCAATGAGAGATAACAATTGTAAAAACCTTGTATTCTCTTCTTCTGCAACGGTATATGGCAACCCACATACAGTTCCTATTACAGAGGATTTCCCCCTTTCAACCACCAATCCTTACGGCTCTACAAAGTTGTTCATTGAATATATTTTAAAAGACGTTTTCAAATCAGACAACAGCTGGAATATCGGTATTTTAAGATACTTTAACCCCGTTGGAGCGCATGAAAGCGGTCTTATTGGCGAAGATCCTAACGGTATTCCCAACAACCTTTGCCCATTTATTACAAAGGTAGCTGTTGGTAAACTTCCTAAGGTAAACGTTTTTGGCAACGATTACGACACACCTGATGGAACAGGCGTTCGCGACTATATTCACGTTGTAGACCTTGCTTGCGGTCACGTTCTTGCAGTAAATAAACTATTATCTAACAGTGGATTATACGTTGTTAACCTTGGCACGGGCAGAGGATACAGCGTGCTTGAAATGATTAACGGCTTTTCAAAG
>JAFQBR010000049.1 GCA_017399665.1 Clostridia bacterium
GCCCAACTTTAGGTCTATCTTCGGGCGCTACGTCACGCATACCTTTTAGCAAACCGGTTACGCTACCGCTTTTACCGAGATATGAAACTCTTATTTCATCTAATGCTTTAAGGTCAGATGCAAGATTTAACGCATTAAGCGCACTTTCATAAAGCTCATTGATTTTTTGTTGCATAAATCTCCTTATAGTGCAAAAGCACTTTAAATAATTTTTTCCAAATAAAAAAACCTATTATCAACTGATAATAGGGCGTTTTAACGCTGTACCACCTATTTTTGCACATTAAAAATATGCCTCATTTTAGGTCTAACGTGACCGAACGTCGCATTCTACGGGCAGCTACCTTTCTTTGCGAAGCTCCAGAGCGAACGGTAATCAAAAACGTACAAGGTTTTTTCAGCCAAGAAACCCCTCTCTGAAGAACGAATAAATAAGATAACCCTCTCTTTCATTGCCTTTTTCAGTTTACGTTTTAATTATAATATTTTATATGGTATTTGTCAATCAAAAAATCAAGCCGTTTTATACAAATATTACTTTAAGTAATATTATTTATCTTACTGCTTGCCAAAACACTTGTATCAAGATAGGTGTTTGGAACTTTTCCAATAATAAAATTATCAAAAAGCGGAATTTCAATATTGCCAAAATAATGTTCTTTATAAAAGGGGGCAAATAAATAAATTTCTGTATATATAAACGCAGAAAGAGTTTGTCGTGTTTGATTTATCCCTGCAGACGTAAAGGTCCGAACAAGCTTACACTCAACCGACAAAGTAGTTGTTAATTTAACGTTAATTTTAGGACCTGTTCCTGAAAGTAAACGTATCCCAGTGAAAACACCAACTGGAACATCTACACCATTTTGCACCACTAAATTCATATAATCATAACAATCTAGTGCGAGTTCTTTAACTATGTAATTAACTAAAAGGGTGTCTGTATTAATAAATACGATATTACCGCTAGAATCCTTTTCGATTTTGCAAATATTATTAAACTGAAAATTGTTTTTAATACATTCTTCTATCGCATAATAGCTACAATTTGAAATATTTGATTCAAAGTTTTTACCGCCGGCATCTAGAACTAGCGAGGTGGAAGATGTATAAAGATAACCCACAATAAGGATTATAAGAATAAAAACTAATATAATTTTAAATTTATTTTTCTTTTTTTTCACGTTACATTATATGCAACGGTTAATTCATCTTTGACCGCGGTCTAAAAATTAGCGCAATTATAAAGCTAAATATTACTGCAGCACTTACTCCTGCTGCTGATGCAATAAAACCACCTGTTAAAGCACCAATTAACCCCTCCTTAGCCCCCTTTATTGCACCTTTTGCAAGTAAATAACCAAATCCACTAATGGGAACGGTTGCTCCACTACCAGCAAAATCAACTAGATATTCATATATGCCAAAAGCTTGTAAAACCAATCCGCTTAGCATAAATAAAACAAGTATTTTTCCTGCCGTGATTTTTGTATAGTTTATAAGTAATTGTGCCAGCATACATATTGTTCCACCTACAATAAATGCTTTTAAATAGCTTAAAATAATAGTGTTCATATGTAAAATTTTGCCTATATACTTAATTCAATTACGTTTGCAATCCCCGGTATTGATTCACCTTGCTGTGATGATAAAGTTGAAAGCAACGCACCTGTTGGAACAAAAAGAATTTTCTTATACCGTTCAAGTAACATCATTTTGTAAATATATGAATTAAAAACAACAGCACTGCAACCGGCACCGCTACCGCCTGAATATTCTTTTTCGTTTAAATTATAAATTAATTCTCCGCAATCTAAATGGTTTTTATCAATATCAAAACCGCGTTTTTTTATTAAATCCTTTAATATTCGTGAGCCTAACGTCCCTAGATCTCCCGTTAATATCATATCATAATTGTTAGGAGTAACATTTTTTTCTTCAAAAAAATCCCCTAAAGAATCAACAACTGCTGGCGCCATTGCTGCCCCCATATTGTTTGTATCTTTTATACCGTAATCTACTACTCTACCAATCAATCCTGAAGTTATTTTTATTCCATTGCCTTCTTTTGAAAGCACGCTCGCGCCTGCGCCTGTTACAGTCCATTGTGCTTGAGCAGGTCTAGTTGTACCTTGTTCAAGAGGAAATCTGTACTGCCTTTCTGCTGTTGAAAAATGACTTGAGGTTGCACAAATAGCATTGTTTAAGTACCCTCCGTCTATCATCATAGCTCCTAGCAAAAGACTTTCGCCCATGGTTGAACAAGCTGTGTAAACACCCAAAAATGGAAAGGGAAATTCACGCGCACAAAAGGAGGAAGAAATAATTTGATCTAGTAAATCACCGCCAATGTAAACGTCTATATTATTATTTGAAATTTTACTCTTTTTAACTGCAATTTCTATTGACTTTTTAAGCATTTTACGTTCTGCAAGTTCAAAGCTTTTTTCGCCAAAATATTCATCATTAATATTTAAATCAAAATACTCGCTTAAATTGCTTTCACTCTCTTTAGGTCCGCACACTGCGGCTGTTGCAATTATACAAGGCTTGTTTTTAAACTCAATAATTCTTCTCATATATTATCCTATAAACCAAAAAAATAATAGATTAAACCCACAATAATGCTTCCGCTTACACCAAAAACTATAATTGGACCAGCAACTACAAACATCTTTGCGGCCATACCGTAAATATAACCTTCACGCGAAAACTCCATAGCGGGTGAAGCTACTGAATTAGCAAACCCCGTTATTGGGACAATAGATCCGCCGCCTGCATGTTTTCCAATATTATCATAAACACCAAAACCGGTTAATAAAACGCCTAAAAATATTAAAACAACTGACGTTGCAGAGGCTAAAACGTCTCCTTCAAGTTTAAATAACAGCATAAATATATAACGTATAAATTGACCGATAGAGCAAATAAATCCGCCTACGAGAAAACTGTTCAGTAAACTTCTTTTTTCATTTGTCTTTGGCAAAAAATTTTTAACGTATTCGTTATATTGTTTTTTTGTCATAATAGTATTTTTAGTCATGATTTCGTTCCTCAGCTTTTTTAAAGTTAGATAAATAACTTTCTCTTTCTTCAATTCTTTTCATATCCTCATAAGGGATAACTGAACTTTTCTTTATCATTACAATTATTATGATTTAGATGGTAAAAAATTATTCAAATTAATACTTATTGTTAATTTACGTTAAACATAATAATCGATAATATTCCGCATTATATCTTCAATTTTAAAAATTATTATAAATAAAAAACAGTAAAGAATATTAAAAATCTTTACTGCTGTTTTTTTTAAATTTTATTATGAATAAATTAGAAAACCATGTTTTTTAAGCCAAGCCACAGACATCTTATGCCAAATGCAAACTTCATTATTTATTTGCGTAAATTCCTTTGTAGCAAGTCCTAAACCGTGCGGTCCATTTGAAAATAGATGTAATTCAAATGGAACACCCTGCTCCTCGTATTTTTGTGCTAAGGCAATCGAACCATATA
>JAFQBR010000050.1 GCA_017399665.1 Clostridia bacterium
GGTACTATTGATAAGCTAGAGGCAATCCCCGGCTTTAACACCAGCCTTGCTATGCAAGACTTTGAAAGAATTGTTAACGAAACGGGTATTGCTATTGTTGGGCAAAGTGCGGAGCTTGCACCTGCCGATAAAAAATTATATGCCCTTCGCGACGTAACGGCAACCATAGAATGTATGCCATTAATTGCGTCAAGTATTATGGGTAAAAAGCTTGCAGCAGACGACGATTGCATAGTTTTGGACGTAAAAACGGGCAGTGGTTCTTTTATGAAAACTATTGAAGACAGTAAAGCTTTGGCGCGTATAATGGTTGACATTGGCAAAAATGCGGGCAAACGTACCCTTGCTTTGATTACCGATATGGATATTCCTCTTGGCAATGCAATAGGTAATACGCTTGAGGTTAAAGAGGCGATTGAGGTTCTAAAGGGTAATGGACCTAAGGACCTTACAGAGGTTTGCTTATGCCTTGCAAGCAATATGCTTTATCTTGCAGAAAAGGGTAGCTTGGAAGAATGCGAAAAAATGGCAAACGAGGCTATTTCTAACGGCAAGGCGCTTGAAACCTTTGTTAATATGGTTAAAGCGCAGGGCGGAGATTATAACTGCGTGCTTCATCCAGAGAACTTTAAAGTTGCAAAATATAGCCACCAGGTTAAAGCTCCAAAGAGCGGTTATATTTACAGTGTTAACACGGAAGGCTACGGTGTTGCAAGCTTGCTTTTAGGTGCAGGCAGAAACGTTAAGGAAGATGTTATTGATTTTTCTGCAGGCATAATTTTAAATGCTAAAACAGGTGATTACGTAAACGAAGGGGACTTAATTGCAACACTATATAGCGATAAAGATAGCTTTGCCCAAAGCGAGCAAAAGCTTATCGATAGCACGGTTATCAGCGATAACGCCCCACAAAAGAGACCGCTTGTGCTTGCAAAAGTTGAATAAGATTTTTACTAAGGAGAGGTTATGGCAAAATTATATTTTAGGTTTGGAGCAATGGGTTGTTCAAAGTCCGCCCAAGCCCTTATTACAAAGTTTAACTATGAAGAAAGAGATATGAAGGTTATGTTTATTAAGCCTGCTATCGACACGCGTGACGGCGTTGACGTGGTTCGCTCACGTATTGGCTTAGAGGCTAAAGCTATAAGCATTCCTGCAGATATGAATATATATGAATTGTATAAAGAAAAACACACCGACTGTCAGGTTGTAATCTGCGACGAGTGTCAGTTTTTAACCCCCACTCAAGTTGATCAGCTTGACCAAATTGTTATTGATTACGATATTCCCGTGCTTTGTTTTGGTTTAAGTACTGACTTTTTAACCCACCTTTTTCCTGGAAGCCAAAGACTATTTGAAATTGCTCAGTCTATAACAGAAATAAAATCTGTTTGTAAGTGTGGGGCAAAAGCAACTGTTAATGCGCGCCTTGATGACAATGGAAACGTGGTTTACGAAGGTGATCAAGTTGTTTTAGGCGGTAACGGACGTTACGTTGCTATGTGCCGTAAATGTTGGTTAAAGAAAAAAAGAGAACAGGAAGAGAGAGCTAGAAAGGGCGAATAATTAGTTTTTTTAAGTTTCGTTAAAACTTTATTTGTGGAGTAAAGATATGAACTTTGATTTTAAAAACCCATATTTTCCACTTGGTGATCCCTTTTTGTTTTATCACGAAGGAAAATATTACTTGTATGGTACAACTGAAATACACGAAAACTTAATAAATCTTAACGATTTTAAAACCAATATACTAGATCAGGATGGAATTTGTGTTTATACCTCTAGAGATCTTGTTAATTGGAAAAATGAAGGTTATTGCTTAAAAAAGGGTGATGTAATTGGCGAAAAATGGTTTTGGGCGCCAGAAGTTACATATTATAATGGGAAGTTTTATATGGCATACAGCGCAGAAGAACATATGGCTATTGCCGTAGCGGATAGTCCGTTAGGCCCTTTTAAGCAAGAAGAAAAGAAGTTTTTATGCGAAGCGCCCGGTATAGACGGTCATATTTTTATTGATGACGACGGTACTAAATATTTTTACCACGTTGGATTTAACGATGGAAACCGCATTTACGTTGCAAAACTTTCTGACGACTTGCTTTCTATAACCGAAGAATGCGGTGAATTGATTAAAGCTGAAGAGCCTTGGGAAACTGTTGACTGTTTTGTGGCGGAAGGCCCATTTGTTTTAAAAAAGAACGAAATTTATTATTTATCTTACTCCTGCAATCATACGCGAAATCCTGCGTATGCCGTAGGATATGCTACTTCAAAATCTCCACTCGGTCCTTTTGTAAAACATAAAAGTAACCCAATTTTACAAAGGAATAATGAGTTATGGGGTGTTGGGCATCACGCCTTTTGTAAAATACCCAATTCAGATAAATATTTTTGTTCTTTCCATTGTCATAACCCAAGTAGCGACAATTTTAGACCGCGTTATTTTTGTTTAACGACAGCATATTTTGCAGAAGAAAATGGTGAAACAGTTCTTAAAATAGAGAAGCCTAAAAAGGTATAAAAGAAGTTTAATAAGAATAAAAAAGCAGTTGGTTTTTAGCCAACTGCTTTTTGTGTATAATAAATAAATTGCTTGATAATCGACCTATAAAGGGGCTTTTTGTATTATTTTAATAAATAATTTGCAATTTCGGGTAAGGAATGAGCTTCAAAAGTAATCCTTAAATTTTTTGTGTTTTTAGCGCCGTCTTGGTTAAGCCAAATACAGTCAAGCCCAGCGTTATTTGCTCCTTGAATATCGCTTGTTAAAGAATCCCCAATAACAATAGTATTTTCTTTTTTATAGCCAGGAATTTTTTGCGCGACCAAATCAAAGAAAAGCTTTTGCGGTTTAGCAACGTTCATTTGTTCTGAAATAAAGACGTCTTCTATATATGGCAATATTGGACTATCTTTAAGTCTTCCGCGTTGAACCTTTGTAACACCGTTGGTGATTATAAAAATTCTTTTACCGGCATTTTTAAGGGTGCTTACAAGTGGAATAGCTTGGTCGAATAAAATACTTTTTTTGGAAAGGGCATCTAAATAATCTTCGTTCATTTTAACAGGGTCTGCGCTTGCGCCTATTGCAGATAAAAACTGCTCAAATCTACGCACAACAATAACAGCCTTTGTAAACAGCCCCTTTTCTAAATCTTCCCAATTTTGATTATTTATTTTTTTATAAAGTTCAAAGTTTTCTTCGCTTGCAAAAATATTGTACTTTTCAGCAATTTCAAAAAAGGCAAGCTTTTCTGATGCGTCAAAGTCAAAAAGCGTTCTATCAGCATCAAACAATAAAATATCGTAACCCATACAATTATTTTACCATAAAAGCTTTCTTTTAGCAAGTGTAATAAAGCTATCTGTAATTTTTGCAAACCACATCAACCTCATAATCAATAGCAGAGAAAATATTATCTTTAAACTTACAATAGTAGTTGTTTCCTTTGCGATATAAAAGTTCTTTAAGCTGTAAAAAATCACACTCTGTTGATTTTGAAAGTTCTATTAAATTTGTAATTTCATTTTTTAACTTTTTTTCAACCTCTTTAATGCTTTCGTTAGAAAGCTTGTTAAACTTTGCAAGCTCTTGCGTACTTTCATTTTTATACGTTTCTTCTTTTTCGCAGGTTAAAGTAAGAGAAATTTTAAGTTTAAGTCTTGCCTCGTCAACAGATAATTTAATTTTTGATTTGTTAGACACAACCGAAATTAGAGCGTTTATATTTTTCTCGCCTTGTTTTATGGTTATTGGTATAAAAGTTTCCTTTACCTGCTTTATTATCATATTATAGCAATGAGTCTGTTCTTTTGTAAAGATGCAAACACCTGAATTTTTGCTAAATAAAACTGTAGAAGAGGCTTCAAAAACGCTGGGTTTGTTTTGCCCGCCAGAGCCTTGTTGCCCGCTTGAAGATCCCCCGCCACTAGAAGAAGAGCCATCACCGCTTATAAGTGGATAAATATTTGTATTTTCTTTTATATATGATGATTGGCTTTCAGTTTGACCTCCAGAACTTTCGCTTCCTTGAGATTTATCTTGTGTTTTTACCTCTTTAATTAAAGGCATGTAGAAAAACTCTGAATGCGAGCGCGAAAGAGCGCATAGCTTTCTAACGTCTGCAACCAAAACGGAGCTTGTTCTATCCAAATTTCTTAAAAGAATTTTTTGCAAAGCAAAGGAAGAAATATAGTCAAGTGGGGTGGTCGCCTTTAAAAGGTCGCTTGCCTTTTTTTCGCTAATAGCTAAAACGGCAGAGTTTTGAAAACGGTTAGAGGTTAACACATAATCGATAATGGGCATAAAGTCCCCCTTTATTAAATCACTACCAAGTAGTATTAAATTACAAAAGGTAAGTTTAGGATACCAACCTGTTTGAAGTGAGATTTTTTCAAGCGCTCCGTATAAAGTTTTTTCCTTCGCGCTTAAAATGGCATCGCTATTAGTTGTGTTTTGGTTTGATGCCTGCGGAACTGCTATTTGAGCCGTAACCTCAATTTGTTCATTTTCCGCCTTGTCTATGCCTAGCGCAACTATAATAGCAGTCTTTTCTATATTGATAAGCTGAAAGTCGTTTGTAAAAAAAGCAACCATGCAAAATATAAAAAGAAGAAGTAATATTTTAGCGCGTTTGTAAATCACGTTTTTTACCTCCAAGTGCAAAAAATGGCAATACGTACCCACAAATTAGGTACAAAGGTGTTAAATATTGGGTGCAAAAGCTTAATACGCTTTCGTATTTAGAAGCAAAAAATAAAGTTATAATAAAGGGAATAACTGAAGATATAATTGCAAAAATTAGGTTGTTTTCGCTTTCAAATACCTTTTTAAAACAATGAGTAGCAAGAACTAGTGGGGTAGAAACTGCTACTATGCTGGACATACTTAATAAAAATAATGCAATATAATCAAATCTACCAACGTTTACTATGGTAACACCAAAAATGCTCATAGAATTTAATGCTATTTTTTGTGTTGGCGCAATAAAAGTAAATATGCAGTAAAAGATTATAAAGTAAACAAGTAAGATAAAAAATGCTGAAACATAAGATAAAAAGATTTTTAAATTTTGCTTTTTTTCTTGCTCAAAGTGCCCCATAAAAAAGAATAGATATATAGCATCATTAAACCACGAAAGTGCGTTTAACGAACATATAGCCACACTTTTTGTTGGTAATTTATGCAAAGGCAGTATATATTTAAACTCTGCTGTTGAAAAGGAAAGAAACAAAATTAACAAAATGCCAGAAAGTGATATAAACAAGCATGCTTGCGAAAGTCTGCCAAATGTTTTTAAGCCTCTTAAACAAATATAAAAGATAACTAAAAAAAGTGGAAAAAAAGCAGGCACTTGCGGTAATGTTTCGTAGAAAGCATTCTCTATAAGCTCTTTTTGTTCTATAAGTGGAATAATCGACTTACAAATAAAAAATATGGCGTAAATAAAAAATACAGTTTTTGCAAAGTTAGGGGAATAACTATCGCTTAAAATATCAAAAAAGGTGCGGTTGTTATGTTTTTTAATGGTAAATACAAAAATAAAAATTAAAAGTATATCAAATAGGGCTAAAATAACAAGAGGTTGCCAAAGCTGTTCGTTGCAATAGCCTGCAAAAACCGCCGGTGCGGTAATTAGCTTTGTAAGAGGAATAACAGCTAGTAAAAATGCGCAAATTTGGTTTACGTTTAAGCTTTTTTCTTTCATTTTAACCTCTCCTTAATTTTCATTCGCCGTTTGTTTTTACTGTTTAAGCTTTGTGGTCTATCTTTCATATTTGTTAAAAAGTCTATATACACACTGTCCTTCATATCCCGTAAGCTTAAAGGTGCAAATGGGGTTAAAAGGGGAACGCCAAAATTTTCTACCGAACACAAATAAGTTAGGATATAGGTCGATAAAAGGGCAATTCCGTATCCACCAAGGCTGCCTGCAGCTATTAAATAAACAAGGCGTAAAACGCTCATAGAGTCAACAAGTTCTGGGGCGGTGTATAAACATATTCCCGAAAGCGCCATTATCATAATAGTAGGTGTGGAAACAATTCCGGCTTTAACGGCGGTGTCGCCAAGAACTAACGCTCCTACAATAGAAAGCGCCATGCCAACGTATTTTGGCATTCGTATACTTGCCTCGTTTAAAAGCTCAAATATTAAAAGGGTAAAGAACATTTCAAAACTTGGCGATAACGGTATACCTTTTATACTATTAACTATTGTTAGTAAAAAGTTAAGCGGTATAATTTGTAGGTGAAAAAGCTGAGCAGAAACAAAAAGAGCAGGTAGCAAAATTGCCATAACAAGAGAAATAATTCTTATTCCGCGCTCCATGTTTGCACGATAGTTATTAATAAAATAATCTTCAGATGTTTGCAGGTCTTCTATTATCATATAGGGAACGGTTATACCTATTGGCGAGCCGTCAACTAGAATACCAACCCTGCCTTCAAGCATTTTTTGCACAAAAATATCGGGCTTTTCGGTGTTGCCAACCTGTTTAAAAAGCGAAGTTTTGTGTTCGTTAATACACTTTGCTATATAAGAGCTATCTGGTACACCGTCAATTTCAATTTGCTCAATTCTTTGCTTTACTTGCTCGACGATTTTTTCATCTACTATTGAAGAAATATAACAGATACTAACAACAGTTTGGCTGTATTTACCAACCTCCTTGTTTTCAATTATAAAATCACTTACCTTAATTCTGCGCCTAATTAAACTTAAGTTTGTTTTTATGCTTTCGGTAAATCCTTCACGCGGGCCACGCACAACGGTAGCGGTGGGGGGTTCTGCAACCGCTCTTGATTGGTAAAATAAAAAGTCGCAAGAGATAACAAAATTGTCCCCATCGCATAAAAGCAGAGTGTGGCCTGATAAAAGCTTTTTTAAAGCTTCGCTTAATTGGGTTATCTGCTTAATGTGCGGAATTTGTAGTTTATAAAAAACTTCAGTTAAATTTTCTGGGTTATTTTCGAATATTGGGCGCACAACAAGCTCGCCTATTTGCGCTTTGTCTGTTATGCTGTCTACGTATGCAACGCAATATTTGTTATTATTATTTTCAAACTCGTAGTAAATAATATCCTGTGATTTTAGTGTGTTTTTTAGCGTGGATATATTTTCTTTTAAACTGCTTTTTATTTTCATAAAAACAGTATTTGTAAATAGGTATAAAATATGCAAAAAATCCGCCTATAAGTCGATTATCGGCTTATTTTAATATAAAAAGCATAAAAAAAGAGCTTACCTTTTTGGTAAGCTCAATCTTTATTGTTGTTATAATCTTATAGACATTCGTTTGCTTTGCCAGCGCAACCTAAAACGTTGATAAGTTTGTGGCGTACAACTTCTTTAATGTTTGCTCTTGCAGGTTTTAAGTATTCTCTGGGGTCGAATTTATCGGGATGTTCAGAGAAGAACTTTCTAACTGTACCTGTCATAGCAAGACGTAAGTCAGAGTCGATATTGATTTTGCAAACAGCAAGTCTTGCAGCTTCGCGAAGTTGCTCTTCGGGAACGCCGATAGCGTTAGGCATCTTGCCACCGAACTGGTTAACCATTGCAACGTATTCTTGAGGAACTGAAGAAGAACCGTGTAATACGATGGGGAAGCTTCCTAGTCTTCTTGAAACGTCTTCTAGAATGTCAAAACGAAGAGCGGGGGGAACAAGGATACCCTTTTCGTTAACTGTGCATTGATCGGGTGTGAACTTGTAAGCGCCGTGAGAAGTACCGATAGCGATAGCAAGTGAATCAACACCTGTTCTCTTAACGAATTCTTCAACTTCTTCAGGTCTTGTGTAAGAACCTACAGCGTGGCTAACTTCATCTTCGATACCAGCAAGTGTTCCAAGTTCGCCTTCAACGGTAACGCCGTGGTCGTGAGCGTATTCAACAACCTTTTTAGTTAAAGCGATATTTTCTTCAAAAGAGTGAGAAGAACCGTCGATCATAACAGAACTGAAGCCACCGTCGATACATGCTTTACACGTTTCGAAATCAGGACCGTGGTCAAGGTGTAAAGCGATAGGAATTTCGGGGCATTCTAAAACTGCAGCTTCAACTAACTTAACAAGGTAAGTGTGGTTAGCGTAAGCGCGAGCGCCCTTTGAAACCTGTAAAATAACGGGAGCGTTTTCTTCTTTACAAGCTTCCGTAATAGCTTGAACGATTTCCATATTGTTGACGTTGAAAGCGCCGATTGCATATTTGCCAGCGTAAGCTTTTTCAAACATCTTTTTTGTTGATACTAAAGGCATTGGTGTAATCCTCCGTGATTTTTATTATTTTCAATTATAAAGTATATACTATTTTTCAAGTTATTGCAATTCTTTTTTAATTTTTTTTACAAATTGCCAAAAAATTTACTTAAAAATACTTGCCAAGTGGCAAAACCTATGTTATTATATGGGTAGCTAAATTACTGAGCAGACGCCAGCCAAAGTATATTTTTTGGTTGCCGAAAGTAAAGTAACCGAATTTTTATCCGCCCACCCCGTTGGCTTTTCCGATTGGGTTGCCGGAAATTTGTTTTTGCATTTTTTTAAGGAGAGGATTATGAAACTTGGTTTTGTAGGCATTATAATAGAGGGGGATCGCTCTGTTGCTTCTGCCGTTCAGCAAATACTTGCCGAATTTGCAGAGCTAATAGTTGGCAGAATGGGCTTGCCTAATTTAGAACATAACGTATGTATGATAACTGTTGGAGTTAAAGGCGAGCAAGAAAAAATCTCTGCTATGGCAGGAAAACTTGGTAGACTTAAAGGTGTTAAAGTTAAGTCCGCCGTTAGTGATATAAACATTGAATAAAATGCTTGAGTATGCTGTTAATCAACCTATACAGGCACTTTTATAAAAAAATAAAACAAAAAACAAATAAAGGAGAACTTTTATGAAACTACTTAAAAAACTTTTTGGCTTATTACTTGTTTTCACGTTAGCCTTTTCATTTGGTTGCGCTGACGTAACTGACAGCACTAATGATAGTGATGGCGCAAAAACCACCATTACTTTTGTAGCACCTGACGGCGCGCCCGCGCTATCTATTGCAAAATTTATAAATGATAAAGAAAATTTTGGTATTGATGCTGATTTTAATTACAGCGTTGTTTCAGCAAGCAACATTGGTTCTTACATGCAACAAGGTAAGGCAGACATGATGATTATGCCTGTAAACGCTGCTTCTAAGTTATATAAGGCAAATGCTAGCGATCCTTACAAAATGGTAGCAGTTATTACGCACGGCAACTTATATCTTATGTCTAGCGACGGAACTAATACGTTAGAAGGCTTAAAGGGTAAGGTTGTTGGCGTTATTGGTCAAGGACTTGTTCCCGATTTAACGTTCAAGGCTGTTTTGGCCGATAATAATTTACTTGCAGACGTTGTTGTAGGCGATACCGCCACCGAAGGCAAAATCACTTTAAGATATTTTGCTCAAGCCCCCGATATGCTTCCTCTATTAAAGCAAGGTAAGTTAAGCGTTGGTTTACTTCCTGAACCTGCTTGCACCAACTTAACCAAAATGGCAAGCGAAAAAACTTGGACAAGATTAGACGTTCAAGAGCTTTACGATAGTGAAGCAAAGGCATACCCCCAAGCTGTTTTAATGGTAAAAGGTAGCGTTTATGCAGAGCATAAAGAAAAAATTGATGCAATGGCTAGTTATTTTGAAGCAAACGGCGCTTGGATAAAGGAAAATACAGAAAGCGCAATTAACGCAATTAACGGCGCTTTACCTGAAGGTGTTACACCTAGCTTAGTTGCTGCAAATATTAACTCGACCGTTATTGACAATTGCAAAATTTACTTTGAAAGCGCAAGCAACGCAAAAGCATCAGTACAGGCATATATAAATAAAATTATTGCAATCAACGCTCAATCTGCAAAAGCAGTATCAGATGATTTCTTTGCATAAGAGTTTTAGCTAATATAGCAAGCAACTTTATTAAATAAAGAACTAAACTATAACAAAAATAAAAGAGAAAAGATAGATAAATGAAAAAGTTAAACCGCACGTTAAACTTAATATTGCCGATTATTGTAATTTTAGCAATATTTCTAATATGGGAAATAGCAAGCAGGGTAATCGGCAGTGAATACGTTTTACCAAGCGTAGGTCAAACGTTAAACTCGCTTTTTGCGCTATTTTTGCAAAATGAGTTTTACGTTGCTTTTGCGTTAACTTTTTCAAGAAGTTTGATAGCCTTTCTAATCTCGTTTATTTTAGGATTTGCGCTTGCCTTTATAAGAAGTAGATTTGCTTTAAGCGCAAAAATAATAGAACCTATAATAAGCATTTTAAGGGCGTTGCCAACCATAGCAATAATTTTGCTGTTGCTATTTTGGACAAATTCAAAAGTCGCCCCCGTAATTGTTACAATGCTTGTTGTTTTGCCAACCGTTTACACCCATTTAGTTAGCGCGTTTGAAGAGGTTAATAAAAACGCGGTAGAGGCAGGGCGTGTTGACGGCGCAACCGAAAAGCAGATTTTTGCTTATATTGAGTTTCCGCAAATTGCCCCCACGTTTTATAAGGCTATTGGCAGTGGGATTTCATTAAACTTTAAGCTTATGGTGGCGGCTGAAGTGCTGGCGCAAACGGCAAGGTCAATAGGGTATTTATTAAACACTTCAAAGGTGTATTTCGAAATTGCAACAATGATGGCTTTGGTTTTAATATCCGTAGCCGTTGGAGTTGTAATAGAGCTTATCTTTAATAAAATAGCTCAAATTAAAGGCGAGTGGAGATAATACGCAAAACATTAAAAGAGAAAAAATAAACGGAACTCGACTTTTTACAAGTCGAGTTTTCTTTCTTAAAAAATCCCTATGGCTATTTCGATTTTTCTGCGGTGTTTTTCTTTTTGTAAGTATATAATTTTTAACTGCTGGCAATAATTTAGTTGCCACGTTCTGGTGCTATCATCATAAAATAATAACGGGGCATACTTACTTTTATGAACAACGATTTTCAAATTATTAAAAGAGGAGAGTTATATTACGCTGATTTAAGCCCCGTAATCGGTAGCGAGCAAGGTGGTGTGCGCCCCGTTTTGGTTGTGCAGAACGATATTGGTAACAGATATAGTCCTACCGTTATTGCAGCCGCCGTTACAAGCAAAATAAACAAAGCGAAATTGCCCACCCACATAGAGCTTTCAGCCAGTCTTTACGGCCTTGCCAAAGATAGCGTTGTGCTTTTAGAGCAAATACGCACTATCGATAAAAGGCGCTTAAAAGATAGAATAGGGCTTTTATCAAAACAAATGATGATGCGCGTTGACGACGCATTACTTATAAGCTTGGGGTTCGATAAAGAATACCCAACGGTTAAAAAAGCATAAAAGTTTAAAGGTTAGAAGTCTTTTTTCTAGCCTTTTTTTGTGCCTTTTATAATGGCTTTTTAGCAGAAAATTTAACTTTTTTTAAAAAAAATAAAAAAATTTTTGCAAAAAAATTCCGCATATTATCTGTGATTTTTAACCTTGGCTTAATTTTTTTTACAAAAGGGGGTTGACAAAACAAAATTATGTGTTATAATATTAGCAGTCAAAGGGCAAGAGTGCTAACACTCAAAATAAAAGACTGCTAAAAATATAAAAAATAAAGACAAAATAAATTTATGGAGAATGTATATGAAAAATTATTTAGTATCTAACAATTACAATTTAATAGACGACGTTTTTAACTCTTTCTTTGCTCGCCCAGAAGTTAGTGAAGCAAGGTTTATGCCTACTAACGTAAAAAGAAGCGAAAACGCTTTATCGTTAGAAATTGAAATTCCCGGTTTTAAAAAGGAAGATTTATCTATTGCTTACGAAAAGGGTTATTTAACCGTATCTGCAGAAAAAACTGTTAGCGAAGAAGATAAAAAAGATTACGTAAGATTTGAAAGAGCAAGTAAGCTAAGCCGTATGTACAAAGTTGGCGAGATTAACGAAGAGGGCATTTCTGCCAAGTATGTAGACGGAGTTTTATACGTAGAACTTCCCTTTGAAAGCAAAAAGGAAGCTAAAAAAATCGTTATTGAATAAAATTTAAAAGCAAGGTTTTTAGGCGGTTAATCGACCTATAGACCGACTAATGCTAAAATTAAAGGCAAAATAATAAACAATATTGGTTATTTATAGAAATAAAAGTTCTATATTTGCCACCGTTTAATTAAAGTACAACGTAAAACAACCTACGTGATGTTAAAAGTTTTATTTCATGTTTTAAAGGCGGTATCACCATACTAAACCGCCACCTCCTTTTTATAAAATGATATAAGAAAAATGCTTGGGCACAAAAAAATCCCAAGCGTTTTTCTTTTTTAGTAAATTCTTTAGAATTTAAATATTAGTTGCAATTACCATTTAAAAGTGCTATAATAAATTTGCGAACCAAATTTTATAACTTTAACAAGGAAGTATACTTAGGGCATAAGTGTACCCTTTTCGCATTAAATAAAAATCTTTTTTGTTAAGGTTATTTGTTAAAATTTGGTGTCGCAGCTAGGCGACAGGCCCCACTTTTTTATTTGTTAAATTTCTTTTAAGGAGATAATGTAATGAAAAGAAATCTGTTATTAGCGCTTTTAACCATTGCTTTTTGTTTTTTATGCACCGCAACGCTTGCATCATGCTTTGGCCACAAGCATAAATACGATTCAATAACAGTTGTTGCACCTACTTGCACAGAGGAAGGTTATACTATTAAAACTTGTGAGTGTGGCGCAATCATACAGTCTAATTTCCTATCCGCATTAGGACATACGGAGGTTATAGATAATAATGCCGTTGCACCTACTTGCACTAAAACTGGCTTAACAGAGGATAAGCATTGTTCTGTTTGTAATGAGGTTTTGTCGGTGCAAACCGTACTTCCTGCGCTTGGTCATAATATGTCTAAGGCTACCTGTACTTTACCCGCAACTTGTCTTCGCGGTTGCGGTGAAACAAGTGGCAAACCTTTGGGTCATGATATGGCTGAGGCTACCTGTACTTTACCCGCAACTTGTCTTCGCGGTTGCGGATTAACAGAAGGCACCCCATTAGGCCATACGGAAGTTATAGACAAAGCAGTAGCCCCCGATTGTGTAAACACCGGTTTAACGGAAGGTAAGCACTGCTCAGTATGTAGTGAAGTTTTAGTAGAACAAGAAGTAGTCGATGCGCTTGGACACACGGAAGTAATTGATAGCGCAGTTGCGCCTTCCTGTACCGAAACAGGGTTAACAGAAGGGATGTACTGCTCCGTTTGTAATGAGGTTTTGGTTGTACAAGAAGAAGTTGATGCGCTTGGACACCTTTATGAAGAAAGTAATCAATGTAGTAGATGCAAGTATGTTTTAATTGAATATCTTACGTTCACACTTTTAAGTAATGACAGTTATTCGGTTAAGGCAAAAGACGTTAATAATATACCTGCAAAAGTAATAATTCCTTCTTTTTATAATGGTAAAGCGGTTACTCTTATTGAAGATAAAGCTTTTTATTGGTGTAGAAATTTGACTTCGATTGAAATTCCAAATTCCATTACTTCTATTGGCCTTTACGCGTTCGATAGTTGTCGTAGTTTAACTGAAGTTAATTATTTAGGCACAATAGATAAGTGGGCAGAGATAGAATTTGCTAGTTCTTCTTCAAACCCAGTATTTTATGCAAGGCAATTAAAAATAAATGGTGAAGCAGTAACAAAAATAGTCTTAACAACAGCAACAAAAGTATCTTCTTATGCCTTTTATAATTGCATTAGTTTAACTTCGGCTATAATAGGTGATTCCGTGACTTTAATTGATGAGTTGGCGTTCATTGGTTGCACCAGTCTAACTTCGGTTGTAATTGGTGATTCCATTACTTCCATTGGCAGAGATGCTTTCTTTAATTGCGGTAGTTTACAATATAACGTGGATTGCGGACTAAATTATTTAGGTAATGAAAATAATCCTTATTTGTATTTAATAAAGGCAAATACAGACACTACGACGGCAGACATAAATGTTAATTGTAAATTAATTGCGGTTATAGCATTCTATAAGTGTACTAGTTTAACTTCTATAGAAATACCCGATTCCGTTAATTATATTTGCCATAGTGCGTTCTATGGTTGCAGTAGTTTGGCTGAAATTACTTTGCCTTTTGTTGGTGAAACAAAAAATGGAACAATCAATACTCACTTTGGTTATATATTTGGTGCTAGAAGTTATTCAGATAATAATCGCGCTGTTCCACATTCGCTAAAAAAGGTAACAATAACTGGTGGTTCTTTTATTGCTAATTTTGCGTTTTATGGTTGTTATAATTTAACTTCAATAGAGCTACCAGATTCGGTTACTGCTATTGATGAATACGCATTTCATGTTTGCAGTAGTTTAACTTCGATTAAAATACCAGATTCGGTTACTTCTTTTGGTAAAGGCGCGTTTGTCGGTTGCAGTGATTTGCAATATAACATTGAAGGTGAATTAAACTATTTAGGTAATGAAAATAATCCCTATTTGTATTTAGTAAAAGCTGCAAATCAGAGCATTGAAACGGCAAACATAAACGTTAATTGTAAATTTATTGGCCCTCGTGCACTTTATGGATGCAGTAATTTAACTTCTGTTGTGATACACAATTCCATTACTTTGATTGATGAATATGCATTCGCTGGGTGCAGTAGTTTAATATGTATTGAAGTAAGTGAAGATAATGCAAATTATAAAGATATAGATGGCAATTTATATAGTAAAGATGGAACTGTTTTTATTCAATATGCAGTAGGAAAAACAGATGCTTCATTTACCATTCCAGATTCTGTTATTACCATTTGTGGTTACACGTTCGAAGGCTGCAGTAGTTTAGATTCGGTGGTAATTGGTGATTCCGTTACCGCTATTGGCGAAAGGGCGTTCGAGGATTGCAGTAGTTTAACTTCGGTGGTAATTGGTGATTCCGTTACCGCTATTGGCGAAATGGCGTTCGAGCATTGCAGTAGTTTAACTTCGGTAGTAATAGGTGACGGTGTAACTTCAATTGGTGATGAAGCGTTCTATCATTGCGATAGTTTAACTTCGGTTGTAATTCCTGATTCAGTTACTTCTATTGGTGATGCTGCGTTCTATTTTTGTGATAGGTTAATTGATGTAAATTATTTAGGCACAATAGATAAGTGGGCAGAGATAGAATTTGGTAGGGCTGATGCAAACCCATTATATTATGCAAAGCAGTTAAAAATTAACGGTGAAGTGCTAACGGAAGTTGTTTTAACAACAGCAACAAAAATATCTTCTTATGCGTTCTATAATTGCATTAAATTAACTTCGGTTGTAATCGGTGATTCCATTACCTCTATTGGTGATGATGCGTTCTATAGTTGTAGTAGTTTGACTTCAATAGAAATCCCTGATTCCGTCACTTATATTGGCAATAGTGCGTTCGGTCGTTGCACTAGGTTAACAAGCATTAAAGTAAGTGAGAATAATGCAAATTATAAAAATATAGATGGCAATTTATACACTAAGGACGGAACTGTTTTTATTCAATATGCAATAGGTAAAACAAATTCTTCATTTACTATTCCTGATTCGGTTACTTCTATTGGTGATGATGCGTTCTATTATTGCACTAGGTTAACTTCAGTGGCAATACCTAATTCCGTTACCGCTATTGGCGAAAGGGCGTTCTATTATTGCGATGGTTTAACTTCAATAGAAATCCCAGACTCCGTTACTTCAATTGGTGATTCCGCATTCTATGGTTGCAGTAGTTTAACTTCGGTAGTAATACCTGATTCCGTTACTTCTATTGCTAATTATGCGTTCACTGATTGCAAACGTTTAACTTCGATTAAATACCGTGGAACACAAAGCCAGTGGAATGCTATTTCAAAGGGTTATTTATGGAATCGTTATACAGGCAGTTACACCATAACCTATAATTACACAGGCGAATAAAAAGTAAAACGAACAAAATAAAAAAATAATATAAAAGCCTTGCTTATCGACTTATAGCAAGGCTTTTTGTGTGTTTTAGTTGCTGAAAGGAAAAAGAGATTCTATCGCCTGACGGCTCCAGAATGACAAAGGGGGATAACGCTAAGTATATTTTATGTCATTCTGGAACGAGCGAAAGCGAAGTGATAGAATCTAAAAGTAAAAAAAAGAGCAGGGGGAACTTGCTCTTTTTGATATAAAGAAAAAGCCACCTATTAACCTAGGGGCTTTTAATTTTGTTTTTTGTTATGATTAAATAAAATAATACAAAGCAATAAAAATGCCGGCGTGTAAAAGTAGGGCAATAAAGTTAATCGATATAAAATACCAATGCTTGGTTTTGTGGCGAAATAATGCCATGCCAAGTGAGCCACCTATCGCTCCGCCAAAAAGCGAAAGCCCAAGTAAAACTTTTTCAGGCGTTCTTCTTGATTTGCCTTTTGCCTTTAATTTATCTAGTCCGTAAGCGAAAAAGGTTATTACGCTTACAACAAGTAAGTAAATTAAAAATATAATATGGTCAGCCATTATTTTTTAGCTTTTTTGTCTGCAGGCTTTGCAGGCGCTTTTGTAGCAGGTTTAGCTTCCTTTGCAGGAGCTTTAGCAGCAGGCTTAGCTTCTTTTGCAGGCGCTTTTTCTTTAGTGATGGCAGACTTGGCTTCTTTTGCACCTTCTTTATCTGCCGGTTTAGAATAGTCTTGTTTTCTAATCTTGCCGTCTACTTTATGAATAACAATATTGCCTTCCTGGTTGCCGGCAACAGTTTTAGCATAAGCAATAGCTTCCTTTTGGGTGTTAAAAAGCTTTAACGCCTTTTCTGCCTTTTCGCCTTTAACTTGCCATTTGCCGTCGTCGTTTAAAGAAATATGATATTTTTGTCCTATAGCCATAATTTTCTCCTTTGTAAAAAGAATTTTTATGGTTATATTATATATCATAATAGTATAAAAATCAATACTTAAGTGAAAATTTTTTTATAAAAAGCGTTATTTTATCTTAAAAAATTGACAAAACTATCTTTATTTATTAGAATTTTATTATGGAGAATAGCTATGAAAGATAAAATAAAAATTATGTTTGTTTGTCATGGGAATATTTGCAGAAGCCCTATGGCAGAATTTATTTTTAAAGATATGCTTGCAAAAAAGGGTATAACAAATATTGAAGTTTATTCTTCAGCTACCAGCAGTGAAGAAATTTGGAATGGCGTAGGTAACCCCGTTTATCCACCTGCAAAAGCAGAGCTTTTAAAGCACGGCATAAGCTGTGAAGGCAAGCGAGCAGTTCAGCTTAAAAAGTCAGACTATAATAATTACGACATTTTTGTTTGTATGGATAATGCAAACGTGCGAAACGCTTTGCGTATATTCGGCAAAGATGATAAAAACAAGGTAAAACTTTTGCTAGGTTATACTTCGCGAGGCGGTGAGGTTGCAGACCCTTGGTATTACGGCCATTTCGATAAAACTTATTTTGATATTCAAGAGGGCTGTAACGCGCTATTAAACACAATTATATAAAACAAAAAACCTGTGATAACGGCTTAAATAAATAAGCTTTTTTCACAGGCTTTTATTTTGCTAAATTTTTATAAAAATTGGGCTATAGGTCGATTATTAGCTGTTTTTACAATAATTTTAGTCCACAAAACGCTTTGCGAAGTCCAATAAAAGACCGTCTATTAAGTTTTCGTTATCGTAAAAAACGTTATCGTATTCTTCTAAAAAGTTTTCCCCTCTATCCTCTTTTGCGGTGGTTAAATATGCGATTTTTGCTATTGCATAATTTTCCTGAATTGGTTTTGGTAAAAGGTAAAAAGAAGCCTCAACTGCATTAGCTAAAGTTTTGTCTGTTTCGCAAAACTCAAAAAAATCAGCGTGTCCGCTTGCGCCTAAATTGCTTATAACGGTTAAAAGCTCGCCAACAGGGGAAGGCAGTTCTTCTTTTGCCCAAAGCTTCCAAAGAAGGTCTACGCGTTCTTTATCGGTTAGCACTTTTTCTTTTTTCTTAAATAATTTAAACATATCAATATTACCTTTTATAATTTATTTTTAAAACGCCATTATTAAGGGGTGTTACTTGCATTTTAGAAAATTCGTTTAGTGGCAAACCTTCATTCTTTTTTGCAAATAAGTCGATTGCGTTTATATCGTTTTCAATAACGGGAGCAACTATTAAATTGACCTCATCAATAAGATTGTTTTGCAAAAATAAAGTATCGGTATAACCGCCACCTTCCAAAAGAAGGGTTTTTATATTAAATAGGCTATATAATTTATTGCAAATTATTAAGGGATTTAAACTGTTTTCTCCGCAAAAAATATACGAAATACCTTTTTCCTTTAAAAATGCCGTGTAGCCTTTAGGAATATCGTGGGTTAATATCTCAATAATATGTGCGTTGTTATAGCCTTCATCCTCATCATAGATTTCGCTATCAGTCCAATTTAATCTGCCGTGCGGGTCTAAAGAGATTGCATAGTAAGGATGGATTTTGGCAATATAATCGCAAAAGTCATCTTTTTGGTTTTGATATTTTGTTAGCTCTGGAAGCTCAACCCCTGCAAAGCTTGTTTGCATGGTAATACGTCCGCATAAAAAGGCATCTGCTTTATAGTCGCGGTTGCATTTATAGTATTCTTCAGTTGCAATTTCACCTGCTGTAGAAGATAAAAAATTTCCTGTAATTTTACCGTCTAAAGAGGTTGTCATGTGTAAAATAATATAAGGTTTATTCATAGGCGCTCCTTATAAAAATAGGGCTATAAGTCGATTAACGGCTATTTTTTAATAAAACTAAAGATTTATCGCCCTTAAAATATCTTTTGTGGGTATGCTAGGCAAGCTGTACTTTAGCTCGCTTATATCAAACGGTAAAGCGTGGCAGTTGCTAAGTTTTATAATTTTATAGTTATCTTTTAACCTCTCTTTGCATTCGCAAATGCTTTGCTTTAAAGTGCTTTTTTCAATTTTATCTGCATTATTTAATAGGTTTTCAAGTGAGCCGTAAGCGTTAATTAGTTGAGATGCCGTTTTAGGGCCTACTTTGCACGCACCCTTAATATTATCTGCGCTATCACCGGTAAGCGACTTAAAATCTGCGTAAACACTTGGGCAAATATTATATTTTTCGCGTATGTAATCGCAGTCGCAGGTAACGGATTTGTCACCACGGTATCTAAAAATCGTGACATTTTCGTTTATTAGCTGAAAAAAATCGCTATCAAATGAAGAGATAACTACTTTTAAATTATTACCGTAGGTTAAGGCATAGCTTGCAATTAAATCATCCGTTTCGCACATATAGCTTTCCGTATGCTTGATTTTTAAATAGTCAAGGGCGTTGTATACGTCTTGAAGCTGGGTGAAGGGATTATCTTGATCGGAAAGGGTAGAATAGTCTGGTCGGTTGGCTTTGTAATCTTGATTAACTAATGTGCGCTCGCTCCCTTTTTCGCCGTCAAATAAAACAACCAAATGGGAAGGATTGGTCTTTGCAATTATTTTTTTAAGCGCGCCTATAAAACCAAGCGTGCCTTGAATTGCTTTTCCCTCTTTATTTATTATGCGTGAGGGCATGCCAAAGAACATTTGAAATAAAAGATTTGTTCCGTCTATTATAAGAAGCTTATCCATTTTCTTTGTCCCCCGCAGTTTTTTTGTTAGCCAATGTAGGTGCTATACCTTAAAAATAATAGTAAAAAAGCCGATTTCTAATGAAATCGGCTTTCTGGTCGGAGTGACAAGAATCGAACTTGCGACCTCTTGAACCCCATTCAAGCGCGCTACCAAACTGCGCTACACCCCGA
>JAFQBR010000051.1 GCA_017399665.1 Clostridia bacterium
GAAGAAACCTGGTAGCCAAAAGAGCCGTAGTATGGGTGCTCCATAATAGCCATAATTTGAAGTGTGTTATAGCCCGCCTGCTTAATTCTTGGTAGAATATTGTCAGCAAATTCGGTATACGTACCCACTTTTTCTGCATCTTGTGCCATTCCTATATGACATTCGTATATAAAAAGATTTTTCTTTGGAATAAATTTTTTGCGTTTCCATTTATACTCAGGCAAATCTACAATAACACCGCACCAGCTAAAATTTTGGTTATCTTGTTCAACGCGTCGAATATATAGCGGTATTCTTTCTAAAAGCTGACCGTTGCTTTCTACAATGGTTTTAACGTGGCAACCGTTGTAAAGGGTTTTAGATCCTTTAATAAAGATTTCCCAAACACCGTTTTCTAAGCGTTTTAAAGGGTGCGTGGTCCATTGCCAGTCGTTAAAATCACCTGTTAAATAAAGCTGATTAGCGTTTGGCGCCCATTCCCTGTAAATCCAGCCGTTTTTTTGTTTATGAAAACCAAAATATTCGTGCGCGTTGGCAAAATCTGTTAAGCTTTCGCCCTTTTTAAGCAATGTTTTTTTTGTTTTTGCATAGTTTTCCATGCGCAGCTCAATATCTTGTTTATAAGGTAAAAGTAAAGGATCTCGTTCAAAAATTTTATATTCCATAAATATCCCCTTAAAGATATATTTCTATTAAGATATTATATACCTAAACTTAAGTTATGTCAATATAAAAAAGAATAAATCGTGGTAAAACGGGTTTAATAATTTTCTGTTTTTTGTATAAAAAAACAAATAGCGTTTTGCAAAAAAGTTAAAATTAAAAAATAAAAAGTGGCGCTATAGGTTGATTATCGCCACTTTTTGCTGTTTTTATTCAATGTTTTCGCTTGCGTTATATACAATTTCTATTTTGCCCAAATTATTATCGCCAATAATTTTTATTCTTTTTAAGTCTTCGCCTGCATTGGTTGGTTTTGGTATTTTTACGCTACCAAGGCTATTGTCTATATTGCAGTCGGCAATCCAAGAATAGGGGAGATGTACGGTGATTTTACCCATATTGTTTTCAATTTCAAGTTTGCCGTTTCCATCATATAAATCTACGTTAGAAAAATAAATATCGGCGCGCCCAAGGTTAACACTAATTTCTTTATTTATTGGCTCTGAACAGTCAATGTAGTATACGCTTTTTTGCTCTTTAAGCTCGCGGTATTTTTCTTTTGCCTCTTTGCCGGTGTAAACGTGTTTTTCATCACCTACCGTGTAAGTGAAGGTAAATACAGCTTCTTTTGTAATAAGCGAAAATCCAACTGTTAATAAAAGGCCTATAAGTAAAAATACCCAAGTTGACGCTATATCGCCGCCTTCGATTTTTAAAAGCGCGGCAAATTCCTTTTCAAACAGCATAACAATAAAAATTAATGGGAAAAAGACGTTTGCAAAGTGTTTTTTTACGCATTGGTCAATAATCCACATTACAAGCCCTATGCAAAGCACTATTTTCCAAACGGAAATGTTTTCGGGTAAGCCAAAGCGAACGCCTAAGGCGTTAAGTATAAGTAAAATAGCGCTTAATATAAATATAATGCCCCAGAATATATTTTTTTTCATAATTTCATCTCCTAAATAACTAAAGTAATCAAATTCCGCGAAGAGAACATATTTTTTCTTTTAAAAATTTGTAGTAGGCGCGCGATACGTAAACAATTTTTTCGCTACCTTTAAAGAAGACCTTGCTTGGCCCGTATATGTTGTGCGCAATGGCTGAAACAAGCGAGCTGTTAATTATGCAAGATTTAGAGCCTCTTATAAAATAAGACGGTAAAATTTCTTCCAGCTTTGCAAGCGTATGTTCGGTGGTTAGCATTCGCTCCTTAGTGTGCGCGGTAACTTTACCGTTTTGTATTTCAAAAAACAAAATCTTTTTGTATGGCACAAAATATTCTGTATCTTTGATGTGTAAAATCATTTCCGCATCGGTATTTATTAAATTTTCTATCACCTGTTGTAAACGCAATATTTTTTCATCTTGCTCTTTGCATCGAATAACAACTTCTTCTTGCGCTTCGGGCGAAATCTCAATTTTTAGTTTCATATTGTTTGTAACAATAGTGTAACATTTTACGCTAAATTTGTAAAGAGATATGGGGTAAGCGGTACATTTTAAGGGCTGAAAGGTAAAAAACAAGCATTTTTTCTCTTTAATGAATAAAAAAGCAAACCCCCAAAAGGCTTGCTTATATAAAACTATTTAAGTTTTTTCTTTATTTGATGAATAACCTCTGTAAAATATTGCTTATAAGAAAATTTTACAGCGCTTATTATTTGTCCACTTTGAATAATCTTGCTTTCTCTTGCGGTGCAAGGTATTCTTGCTAATACGTCGGTAGAGTGTAAGTTGCAATAGTCAACAAGCTTGTCGTAGGGTGTAATAAGTTTATTAATTACTAAGCCAAAGGGTTTATTTGCAAGCTTGCAAAGTCTAACTAACGCTTTAAAGTTTTCAAAATCGCTTGCGCCGGGCTCTACAACAATAATACAGTAATCGCAAGCCTTCATAATAGGAAGGGCAAAGGGGGCTGTATAATCTTGCAGGTCAATAACTAAATTTTCGTTTTCTAAATGCTTTAAAGCGCATTCAAAAGCAAGCGCAACGTTATGGTGTTCACAGTTGAGTCGGGCAAGTTTTAACTTTCCGCTTTTTTCAGTTATTAAATTGCCAATAGTTGAGAGGTTGGTTTTTGTAAGATTATTGTGGCAAGCAACGGTGCAATCACCCTCTGGGCAAGCTTTACAAACAAGCTTTGCGTACTCTTCCGTCTTAATAAAGGCGTTCTTTTTGCAAAGCGATAAACAGCTTGCGCATTCTCCGCAGTCTTTTTCAGTAAGCTCAACCGTCTGTAAATTCAAGGGCAGATCTTCTGTTTTTTCGCGTTCAAAAAAGGTGTGGCCGATTTGGTTTAAAGAACAGTCTAAATAAGTGTAACCGCTTACGTAAGAAAGGTTTGTGCTTATAAAGGTGCTGCCAGCGCCACTAGTTGTTGCTATAACCGCAATTTTCATTTTTTTCTCCCAAAAGTATATATCTTCTTTATTATACATTAAAGCAGAGTAAATGTCAAAAGTTTTTAAAAAAAAGTTAATATTTTATAAGTTATATTTTTATACCAAAAACAAACTAAAACTGCTGTTAATCGACTTATAGGTGGACTTTTACAAAAAACAGCAAAAGAAAAAGCCCTTTTTTAAGGGCTTTTTATATTAGTTGTTATCTTTTTTAAGCTGGTCAAGAATTTCCATTAAAAGCTTATCTGTAGAGCTTGGTTCAACAGGAGCTGGTGGAGCAGGAATAGTTTTCTTGGGCGCGTGTTCGGGGTCTTTTTTAATTCTTTTTTCAAGCCACTTTTCTTCTACAGGGTTAAGTGCTTCATCTGCATCCAACTTCTTTTGTACGTTTTCTTGCATAGTTTGGTTAAAACGTAAAGTTTTTTGAATAGATGTAACAACCTTTAAAGCAATAAAAATAGTTAGCGCGATAAGTAAGAAGTTAACTATTGATTCAATAAGCACGCCGTATTTTATTGCAACCTCGGCAACCTCTATTCCGGCATCGTTAATGTATGCGTCGCGTAAAACGACTTTTAATTCGGTAAGACTTTTGCCACCGCTAATAAGTGAAATAACGGGGGTAATAATGTCTTTTACAAGACTGTCAACAATTGCTTTGAATGCAGCACCGATAATAACACCGACAGCCATGTCGACAACGTTTCCTCTGGCAATAAACTTTTTAAATTCAGCCCAAAGTTTCTTCATTTTTTGTTCTCCTTATTAAATTATAAAATTTATTAAATCTTTCGGCGTGTCAGCAAAACACTTTGCGCCGTTTGATTGCAACTGGTCTTTTGTTCTAAACCCCCAAAGCGCGCCTATAAAATCAACGCCCGCATTAATAGCGGTAAGCGCGTCGGTTTCTCCGTCCCCAATTAAAACGGCGTGCTTTACGTCAACGTTAAGCTTAGATAGAATTTCTAATACGCCTTGCTTGTCTGGCTTTAAGGGTGCTCCTTCTTTGTGTCCCAAAATATAGTCAAAGGTATTATTTTTAAAAATATCGTCGCATAGAATTTGGGTTGCAAAGTGCGGTTTGTTTGAAAATACCGCTAGCTTTACGCCCTTTTCGTTTAGAGTTTTAAGAAGTTTTTTAACGTTTGCAAAGGGTTTAACTTTGCTAGACGGATAGTTTTTATAAACGGATAAAAAGTCGTTATGAACGTCTTCTGCTTTTTGCTCGTCTTTACATGCGCGCAAGGCAAAAAGTAAAGATCCATTGCCTACGTATGCTCTTGTTTGCGACAAAGTTATCTTTTTAAAGCCGTTTTTTTCAAGAGCGTAATTCATACATTCTTGTAAGCTTTTTGCTGTATCAAGCAAAGTTCCGTCCAGGTCGAATATAACTAGTTTTTTCATTGTAAAAAAATTAAAAAGTGTGGCTATAGGTCGATTAAATGCTGTTTTTGTTGCAAATTACATTCTTTCTGGCGCATAAATGCCTAAAAGAGATAATGCGTTTTCTAAAGTTGTTCTAACAGCCTTTGTTAAAGCTAAGCGGAATTTAACGGTGTCTTCGTCCTCTGCTGTTAAAATTTTGCATTCAAAATAGAATTTATTAAACAGTTTTGCAAGGTCTATTGCGTAACGTGTAATAAAGGAAGGTTCTAATTTTTCAGCGGATGCAGAAACGGTAGATGGGAAAGAAGAAAGGTGTGCGATTAAATCGTATTCACAGCTTTCAAGTTTTTCAGGTAAGCTGAAGTTAGAATAATCAACGTTACTCTTTGCTAAAACGCCGTAGCAACGGGCTGCGGTGTATTGAACGTAAGGTCCTGTTTCGCCGTCAAAGTTAAGTACTCTATCGTAAGAGAAAACAATATCTTTAATTTTGTTGTTAGAAAGCGCGCCGAATATTACAGCGCCAACGCCAACGTCGCGCGCAGTTTTTTCTTTGTTTTCAAGGTTTGGGTTCTTTTCTTCAATAATAGTTTTGCACTTATCAATACACTTATTGATAACGTCTTCAAGCCAAACAACCTTGCCCTTTCTTGTGCTCATAGAGCCGTCTTCCAAAGAAACCATGCCGTAAGCAACGTGCACCATATCCTTATGCCAAGGCTTGCCAAGAAGCTCTAAAACCTTAAATATCTGTTTAAAGTGTAGATTTTGTTGGTAAGCAACAACGTAAAGACATTTATCAAAATCATAAACGTTTTTACGGTAAAACGCAGCTGCTAAGTCCCGCGTTGCATATAAAGATGCACCGTCTGAACGTAAAATAATGCAAGGAGGCATATCGTATTTAGAAAGATCAACAACCATTGCGCCTTCGCTTTCTGTAAGAAGGTTGTGCGCCTTTAACTCGTCAATAACGGGTTGCATTTTATCGTTATAAAAGCTTTCGCCTGCGTAAGAGTCAAATTTAACGCTTAACAGGTCGTAAATTTTTTCCGTTTCGGCTAACGTTAGTGACTTAAACCATTCAAAAAGAGATAAAGCTTCGCTGTCGCCGTCTTCAATCTTTTTAAAGTAAGCGCGCGCCTCATCCTCCATTTCTGGATGCGCTTCAGCTTCATCGTGGAATTTAACGTAAAGTCTGGTAAGCTCCTTTAATCCCTCTTTTTCAACAGTTTCTTTATTGCCCCAAGCCTTATAAGCATAAATTAGCTTGCCGAACTGCGTTCCGTAGTCGCCAAGGTGGTTAATACCAACAGCTTTATAGCCAAGGAAATTAAAAATTTTATAAAGCGCGCTACCAAGTACGGTGGTGCTTAAGTGACCGATATGGAAAGGCTTTGCAATATTGATTGAAGAGTAGTCAATACAAACTGTTTTTCCTGCGCCTTCTTCAGAAGAACCGTATTTTTCGCCCATTTTAAGAATGTTTTGTAAGGTTTTAAGTGTAAAACCTGCGCGGTTAACTGTGAAATTTAAATAACCGTTAACTGCTTTAACGTCTGTAATAGTATCGTCTAGCTCGAAAGATGATGCAAGGTCTTGCGCGATAACAATGGGTGCTTTTCTAAGCGCTTTTGCAAAGCGGAAGCAGGGAAGAGCGTAGTCGCCCATGTCTTGAGATGGAGTTGCAGTAATAAATGATGCGATTTCTTGGTCAGCCACTTTCCGCACCCTGTCTGTTCCGTCTGGACGATGATTTCCATTTTGAACTTTACACACCGGAGCTGTTTTACTACACGCCCACCGGGGATAAAGATGCCGATGTTCAGGCGATCTGTCAGGCATATACC
>JAFQBR010000007.1 GCA_017399665.1 Clostridia bacterium
TACAGCAGGTTTAACAGAGGATAAAAACAAACTTTACTTTAAATTAATCGACCGTGGTTACATAGAAGATCCTGTATACAACTCCGCCGGTGACATCATAGACTTTAAAAAAGTTCCTATTCTTAAGCAATTAGGACTTTATTTAAAACGTATTTTTACAGAGGGCGATTTTGGTATTGGCGTAAAAATGGCCTCTTACCGTAACAAATCGGTTTTAGACGTATTTGTAAAACATTTGCCTCCTACCATCCTTATCAATATTTATTCATCCTTAATAGGTGTTCCTATCGGTTTAGGCTTGGGTATCTTTGCTGCATTAAAGAAAAACAAATGGCAAGACCAAGTTATTTCTACCGGTGTTATCGTTTTAATATCAGTTCCATCAATTGTTTACGCACTTCTAATATTATACTTATTCTGTTTTAAACTTGGTTGGTTCCCGCAAAGAATGGCTAAGGGGTATGACTATTTCTCTTGGAATATGTTCCACAGTATGCTTCCCGCAGTATTTTCTTTATGTTTGGGTTCAATTGCCGGATATGCGCGTTATACACGTGCCGAGCTTACCGAAGTTTTAACAAGTGAGTTTATGTTGCTTGCGAGAACTAAAGGCTTAACAAGAGGGCAGGCTACTGTTCGTCACGCTTTAAGAAACGGTATGGTTCCAATTTTCCCCTCTATTATTGCGGAATTTATTTCAGTTCTTTCAGGTTCACTTATAATCGAGCAAATGTTCTCTATTCCGGGCGTTGGTGGTCTTTATTTAGAGTCCATCACGGTGCTTGACTACGATTTCTTTATGTTCCTTTCAGGCTTCTATTGCATCGTAGGTCTTGCGGCTGGTATAGTAGTTGATATATCTTACGGATTTATCGATCCTAGAATTAGAATGGGGGCAAGATAATATGAATAACAATCAATTTAATAAAATCCCCGTTGAAAAATTCAAATTTGTTGGCGGAGACAACGCTTCTCATGACGTTAAATTTGATACAAAAGCACGCAGTTATTTTCAAGATGCTTTTTCTAGATTTTGCAGAAATAAAGGTTCAGTTGTAGCATCAATTGTTATTGCTATACTAGTTTTATTTGCAATCATAACGCCTATGTTAACACCTTTTACTGTAGCTTATGAAGATAATGACTTCAGTTTTGCTTTACCTAAAAATCCATGGTTTGAAGATTATGGTTTTTGGGATGGCTGTGAAGATGTTACAGCAGGTGAAAGCACTTGGCGTTACCTTTACCAAATAGGTGCAGAGCTTGACAATGCAGAAATGGGTAAAGGCGGACATAACGCCATTAAAAATCAAGAGTATACTTATGATGAAAAAACAGGACTATACTCTTATAGAAGAGACTCTTATCACACAACCGGTTGCGATTATAGCGATACAATGCAACCTAGCGAATTTCAAAATATTGTTGATTACCAGAATCGCACAGGTAGACAGGTTTTATATCCATTGATTGATGATTCTAATAGACCTACCGCGACTCAAGACGACGATGATGCTAACTACTATTATAAAACAAAAGAAGTAGCTAACAAAACAGTTGCAGTTCTTGATGACTACGGTAACATCATTCCCGTTTACGAGCTTATCGGCGCGGATGCTGAAGGCAAGCCTTTAGTTGGTTCTTCAGAAAATTATAACGACGTTCCAGCATATAATTCTTTAAGAATTGAGGGTGAAGACGGTATCGAAATCAATGGTAAACGATATTTCTATTGCTATGCATTTGAAAAATCAGGTAGCTACGAGGTTCGTTTTAACGTTTACGAGTATTACGTTTACCAACATGCTATGGCAAATGATGGCAAGGGCGATGGTATTACCGATCCTTACTTCATTTTTGGTACCACAAAAGATGGTAAAGATATTTTAAC
Source organism: Clostridia bacterium (assembly GCA_017399665.1). Next base: position 1,892 of record JAFQBR010000007.1, read on the forward strand.
TTGTCTTTCAGCAGGTGCAAGATTCTCATTCTTGTTTGCTATTGCTGTTGCGGTTATCAATTTATTTATCGGTGCTATTTGGGGTTCTATTGCCGGTTATTACGGTGGTACAACAGACATCATTATGGAGCGTGTTACAGATATTTTATCTGCTATTCCTATGATGGTTGTTATTACGTTATTAAAGCATTATTTAAAAGACGTAGAGCCAATTTTTATTTTATTCCTTGCATTCGTTGCAACGGGGTGGATTGGTATGGCTGGTACAACGCGTATGCAGTTCTACCGTTATAAAAATCAAGAATACGTTTTAGCTGCAAGAACTTTAGGTGCTCGCGACGGAAGAATTATGTTTAAACATATTTTCCCCAACGCTTTGGGTACTTTGGTTACAAGTTGCGCTTTGGTTATTCCTTCAATGATATTCTCAGAAACAAGTCTTACTTATTTAGGTATTATCAACCTTTCAGTTGGTAATATTACCAGCGTTGGTGCTCTTATCGCTGCAGGTCAGCCTTCACTAATGAATTATCCTTACGTAGTTGCCTTCCCATCAGTATTTTTAGCATTACTAATGCTTTCATTCAACTTATTTGGTAACGGCTTACGTGACGCGTTTAACCCATCACTAAGAGGTACGGAGGACTAAAATATGGAAAAAAAGTTAGAAGTTAAAAATCTTACAATATCATTCCGTACTCCTGGCGGCAAAGTTCAAGCTGTTCGCGATATAGATTTTGATTTATATAAAGGCGAAACATTAGCTATTGTAGGGGAATCTGGTTCTGGTAAGTCAGTTACTAACCGTGCAGTCATTGGTATACTCGCTAACAACTCTATTGTTGAAAACGGTGAGATTATTTATGACGGTAAAGATTTATTAAAAATTACGGAAGAAGAATTTCATGCTATTCGTGGCGATAAAATCGCAATGATTTTCCAAGACCCAATGTCAAGCCTAAATCCAATTATGCGTATTGGTAAACAGCTTACCGAAGCTATGCTTTTAAAGGGCAAGGCAAGACAGAAGGAATCACGCAAGAACTTTAACGAAAAACTTAACCTTTTAGAAGAGTGTATGATTGCTGCCGTTGCTAATGGCGATCAAGAAAAGGCAAAGAATATATCTTTAATGGTTAAAAATTTTGATAAATTTGAATACAAACATATAGAACTTGAAAAGGAATATAACGAAGCTATAGATGCTGCAAATGAAAGCATTGAAGAGCTTGAAAATATACTTTTTGAAATCGAAAAAAATGCCGTTACGCCTAAATTGGCTGCTCCACGCATCAAACGTATTCTAGCAACCGCAAAAAAGGCTGTATCTCGTTACGTTGTTCATAGTGACGCCGTTCGTTTTGATGAGGTAATTTTAGCAGCAAGAGAAGAAAATAAACATGTCGTTTCAAGCGGTGATTTTTCTGCTCTTGTAAATCTTTTAACAGAAATACTTGATATTTTAAAAACGGCCGTTGGTTTTGTGATGCCAAACTTCTTTGCAATGGGGTATTATTTAACCTTTGCTACTGAAGAACTTCCTGATATGCCTATCCCAGAGCTAAACGTATTCATGCGTAAATATCTAGATGATAATTTTATGCTTGAATTTAGAAAGCTTGCTCAACAGGGTATAGAATATTCATTCTTTAATTCACATAAAGCTAAAACGAGCAATTTAACAATTATCGATGAGTTATTACCTGATTTTCTTGCTAGTGCATACGAAAAAAAGGCTATTACAGAAACAGCCAAAAAACTTACCAATGTAGTTGAAAAAGCCATTGATAGACTTGCTATTAAGAAAGATAGCATTGAATATACCTTTGGTGTTGCGTTAGAGACAGCTATTAATAAATATTTTAATGCTATCGTTAACAATGCAAAAGAGCTTAAAAAGTACGAAAAAGCAAAGGCTAAATACGATGCCTTAATCGAAAAAGGTAAACAACCAGATTGGAAAGTTACCCCCCCAGCTGTTTTAGATATTGATCTTTTAAAAGAAAATATTGTTAATATAGTAAAGAGATTAAAAGAACATTATGTTAACGTTATAGGTCATGTTTCAACGGTAAACTTTGAAGAAATTACAGTTGAAATGATTGACTACTTAAAAGAAAAAGCAGCAGGCGTTGTTCATAAAGTAACAAAAGCAATGGCTAAACATAGGGCTCTTAAGCTTATGGAAGAAGTTGGTATTCCTGAACCCAGAAAGAGATTTACTCAGTATCCATTTGAGTTTTCAGGCGGTATGAGACAGCGTATAGTAATTGCTATCGCGTTAGCTGCAGACCCTGATATTCTTATCTGTGACGAGCCTACTACTGCACTAGACGTTACAATTCAAGCTCAAATACTTGAACTTATTAACAAATTAAAAGCCGAACGTAATCTTTCTGTTATCTTTATTACGCACGACTTAGGTGTTGTTGCTAATATGGCGGACCGTATTGCAGTTATGTATGCGGGTAAAATTGTTGAGTCTGGTACGGCTGACGATATCTTCTATGATCCTCGTCACCCATATACTTGGGCGCTACTTGCTTCTATGCCTGACTTAGATACA
>JAFQBR010000052.1 GCA_017399665.1 Clostridia bacterium
AATTGGGTATAGAATTAGTAAATTATACAGCTCATTCTGTAAGTGATATAAATACAGTGGTAAGAGGTATTGTTTCAGATGGAATACAAGCTGTATACATTCCTACAGACAACTTGATGGCAGAGAATATGATTACAATATGTTCGATACTTCATGAAGCTGGTATTCCTGTCGTTCCCGGCGAATCAGGTATGTGCGAAGATGGCGAAGGTATGGCTACGCTTGGTATTAACTACTACGAGCTTGGTAAACAGACGGGCGCTATGGCAGTAGCTATTTTAAGCGGCGAAAAGAGTGTTAAGGATATTCCTTTTGAATACTACAGCAAGGATTCCTCATTCTATATTAATGAAGCAAACGCAAAAGTACTTGGATATGATGATGAAAAAATAGCTGCGTTAAAGGCTAAATACGAAAAATAAAAAATTGAAGGTATAAAAAATGTTTTTTCAAAGTTTATTAAATCAATTACCCGGTGGTATTGCCGAGGCTTTAATTTGGGCAATACTTGCACTTGGTGTGTTCGTTACTTATAAAATTCTTGATTTCGCTGACCTTACTGTTGATAGTTCTTTTGCGACGGGCGGTTGTGTGGCTGTAATTTTAATGGTAGCTGGCGCGCACCCAATTCTTGCAATGGCTGCAGCTTTTGGCTCGGGCGCTATTGCAGGCATAATAACTGCAATACTTAACACAAAGTTAAAAATTCCTGCAATACTTTCAGGTATTTTAACAATGTCTGCACTGTACTCAGTTAATATACATATTTTGGGAATGAGGGCAAGTCAAGCTTTGGTTTTAACAAACCCATATAAAAAAATACCAAGTTTGATTGAAAGAGTCGGGATTTTTTTTGAAAGTAAAAACATTATAATTGATGAAATAACGATAGCTATTGCGATTTGTATAATCACGTTAATTATCCTTATTGCTTTTCTTTATTGGTTTTTCGGCACAGAACAAGGTAGCGCAATACGTGCAACCGGTAATAATAAAATAATGGCAACAGCTCAAGGTATTAATACCGACAGAGCAAAAATTATTGCCCTGGCTTTATCTAACGGTTTTGCCGCTTTATCAGGCGCTATGTTATCTCAATATAATAGTAACGCATCTATTAATGACGGAAGCGGTGCGATTGTTATAGCTCTTGCTTCAGTTGTTATTGGCGAGCTTATATTTGGTAATAGGATTTCCTTCTGGGTGAAACTTTTAAGTGTTGTTATTGGTAGTTTAATTTATAGATTAATAATTGTTATTGCATTGCAAATAGGTTTTAAATCGGAAGATTTAAAGCTCATATCTTCAATTATTCTAGTCATCGCTCTTTGCGTTCCCGAAATTAAGAAGAAATTAACAAAACTAAGCACAAGGGAGGGAAAGAAAAATGCTTAATATATCTAACCTTCACGTTGTGTTTAATAAAGGCACTATAAACGAAAAACACGCCCTTAAAGGTGTTAACCTTACTATTAACGACGGCGACTTTATTACCGTTATCGGCGGTAACGGAGCAGGTAAGTCCACCTTGCTTAACTCTATTGCAGGTAGCATTGCCGTTGAAGAAGGTAGTATTGTTTTAGGGGAAGAAAACATTACCAAGCTTCCAGACTATAAACGCGCTAAATATATCAGCAGAGTTTTCCAAGACCCACTAATCGGAACGGCAGGCGGTATGAGTATTGAAGAAAATCTTGCTCTTGCTTCACGCAGAGGTAAAAGAAGAACTCTTAAGTGGTATACCAATAACGAAGAAAGGGAAGTGTTTAAACAACTTCTTGCTGAATTTGATTTAGGTTTAGAAGACAGAATGATGCAAAAGGTAGGCACTCTTTCAGGCGGTCAGCGCCAGGCTATTACCTTACTTATGGCATCTATGGCAAATCCCAAGCTTCTTCTTTTGGACGAGCATACTGCAGCGCTAGACCCTAAAACGGCATTAAAGGTTTTAACCTTAACTGAAAAGATTGCAAAAGCAAACAATCTTACCGTGCTTATGATTACACATAATATGAGCGACGCTATTAAATACGGCAATAAGCTTATTATGATGAATGACGGTAATATTGTATTTAGTTCAGAGGGTGAAGAAAAGCAACAGCTTACCATTCCTGCTCTTATGGAAAAGTTTGAAAATACCGTTGGCGAAAAGCTTGGCGGTGATAAATTATTGCTTGGTAACTAAGTAGTAAAATTCAGCTTTAAAAAGCGATAAAAAAAGTATAAAAAAACAGCATTTTTTAAGCCTAAAAAGACTTGCTTAAAAAGTGCTTTTTTTTGCATTATTACTGAAAATTTGTTGCATTTTTTTAATAAATAATGCTATAATACTATGCGGTTAAAGAAGTTGTAATTTTTTTCACAAAAAAAGCAAAAAAAATGTAAAAAAAATGAGTATATTGCGACTAACTTAACAATAAATAAAATAGTATGGTATAATTCAGTCATTATGATATTTGGTGAAAGACTTAAGGAACTACGTACGGAAAGAAAAATCAGTCAGATGGAATTAGCTAACGCAACAGGAATTAGCCAATCAGCCATCGCTAAATGGGAGCTTGGAAGAACAGAACCTTCCGCTTCAGCACTTATTAAACTTTCAGCTTATTTTTCTGAATCGGTAGATTATCTTTTAGGCGTAGAACACAATTAAAACAAAAATTAAATAAAATAGGTTATTTTTATAAAAAAAGGGATAATTGGCAGAATTTTTTTCTATTTTAGTTAAAAAATACTTGTCAAAGTCTTTTTGTTATGCTAAAATATAACGGATGACTTCGGGTGGTCCTCTTGCGATTGTGGCAACGAACACCTAGTAATATAGGAGGTATAAGTCGTATGGCAACAATCATTGAACAGATTAATCAAGAAAATCTGAAAGCCGAAACTCCTTCTTTCAATGTCGGTGATACTGTTAGGGTATCTTTTAAGGTTATTGAAGGAACAAGAGAAAGAATTCAGATATTTGAGGGCACAGTTATCGCTAAAAGACATGGTGGAATCAGCGAAACCTTTACTGTAAGAAGACTTTCTTTCGGTATCGGTGTAGAAAGAACATTCCCCATCCATTCGCCCAAGATTACCAAGGTTGACGTTGTTAGAAGAGGTAAAGTTAGACGTGCTAAACTCTACTATCTCAGAGGACGTACCGGTAAAGCTGCAAAAGTTAAAGAAGTTCTTTAATATTATGCAAAATAAAGCATCTTACTTACGTAGGGTGCTTTTTTATTTATAAAATTTAATATTCAACGGTAAAATTTACAAAAGAAGTATTTTGTTATTGTTTTTTGTAATATAATTGTATATATTCTATTGACAATAGGTTTAAAATGTGATATCATTATGATATCATATAAAGGAGCAAGTTAAGGAGTAATAAATGTTAGAAATTAAAAATTTAACAAAAATATATAAGGGCGGTAAGCGCGCGGTAGATAATCTTTCTTTAACGGTTGAAAAAGGTGATATTTTTGCCTTTATTGGGCACAACGGAGCAGGTAAGTCCACCACAATTAAGGCTTGCGTTGGTATAATTGATTTTGACGAAGGGGAGATTTTTATTGACGGCCATTCTATAAAAGAAGATCCAATATATTGCAAATCGCAAATTTCTTATATACCAGATAACCCCGATATTTACGATTTTATGACGGGTATTCAGTATCTTAATTTTATTGGTGACGTTTTTAAGGTCAGTCAAAGCGAGCGCCTTGCGTTTATAGATAAATACGCAACTTTATTTGAAATTAAAAACAATTTGGGCGATCCCGTGTCTTCTTATTCACACGGTATGAAGCAAAAACTTGTGTTAATAGGCGCACTTATTCATAAGCCAAAGCTTATGATTTTAGACGAGCCCTTTGTTGGCTTAGACCCTAAAGCTAGCTTTACCGTTAAAAACATCATGCGTGAAATGTGCGAGCAGGGAATGGCTATATTCTTCTCTACACACGTTCTAGAGGTTGCAGAAAAGCTTTGTAATAAGGTTGCAATTATAAAAGACGGCAAGCTTGTTATTTCTGGAAATACTGAAGAAATCGTTGGTAACGATAGCTTAGAAGAGGTATTCTTAGATAGCGCAAACGGCAATAAGGAGGGTGAATAATGTCAACCTTTTGGTTGCTTTTAAAGTGTGATTTATTAAGACTTGTTAAAAGCGGAAAAAACAGAGGTGGAAAAATTGCAATAACTGCAATCGTATATCTTCTATTGGGCGCGTTAATAATCGCGATGTCTGCTCTTTACACAGGAATTTTTGGTGCAATTTTACCAAGTGAACATAAGTATTTAGCCCTTTCGCTTGTATTTGGCGTGTTTACGTTAATTTTGCTAATGATGACTGTAGGAACGTCGAAAATACTTTTTGGCGCAAGCGATTACGATATGTTAATGAGTATGCCAATAAAGCCACAAACGGTAATACTTTCTAAGCTTGCATACGTTTATATCGTTGACTTTGTTGCAACATTGCTTTGTGTTTTTCCTGCAGCTATTGCGTTTATGGTTGTAAGTAAAAGTGGGGCTATAGTGCTGTTAAACGCACTTTTATTAGTTCCATTTTTACCCTTAGTTCCACTATTTATTGGTTTAATATTTGGTACGCTGTTTAATATTTTAATGGCAAAAGTTAAACGCAAAAATCTTGTTGGGCTTGCTTTTTCGGGCTTGTTTTTAATTGCTTACTTTATTTTAATGTTTAAAACGGGCACTTCTTCTGATATGTCAGATGAAGATATGGCGCTTGCAATTTCAAAAATTGCCCCTATATTATTACCGTTTAGTTTTGTGGTAAAGGGAATGCTTGGCAACTACCTAAATATTTTGATATTTGACCTTGCAGTATTTGCAGTTGTATTCTTATACGTTTATATCTTAAGTAAAAATTATAAGAAAATTAACGGACTAATTACTTCAAAGCGTACGTCAGCAAATTTCACTCTTGAAAAACAAAAGAGTGCATCAATTACTTTTGCTCT
>JAFQBR010000053.1 GCA_017399665.1 Clostridia bacterium
AGAACAGGGTAGCGGTCTTGATTTTTTTAATTATGAGCAAATTGTTAGCTTAGAAGATGGTCTTGGTATTGCTTTAGACCTTGGCACAACTACTTTAGCGGCCTGCTTGGTGGACCTTAAAAGCGGTAAAATATTAAGTAAGACCTCTTCACTTAATCCCCAAGCCGCGTACGGTGCAGACGTTTTAACTAGGATTAAGGCATGCACAGAGGGAAAACTTACAATATTACACTCTTTAATTATAGAAGAAACTAACGAAATTATTGATAAACTTTCTTGTAATAAGCAAATATCTACGCTTGTGGTTTGCGCAAATACAACGATGCTACATATATTTGCAAACGAAAATCCAAAGACGATAGGAAGTTATCCATTCACTCCCGTTTTTAAAGATGCACGAGAATATTTTGGTCGCGATCTAAATATTAATGCAAAAAAAGTGCGTTTGTTACCTTCTGCTAGCGCATATATTGGAAGTGATATAACCGCTGGTATAACGGCGCTAAATTTAAACAATCTTGACGGCGTAAATTTGCTTATAGACGTTGGCACGAACGGTGAGATTGTATTAACTAAAAAGGGTGAGGTTTTTGCGACTTCAACGGCAGCTGGTCCTGCATTTGAAGGTGCTTGTATAGAGTGCGGAATTGGCGGAGTGGAGGGTGCAATTAGCAAAGTTATTATCAAAGATAATAATATTCAGTTTTCTGTTATAGGAAATATTGAACCGCAAGGCATTTGCGGTAGTGGACTAATAGACCTAATTTCCCTTCTACTTTCAGAAGGATTAATTGATGAAAGTGGAACGTTTGATGAATGCGCAAATTCACCACTTATTAGTAACTTAAAGGGTGATAAGTTTTATTTAACTGATGATATATATCTTTCTCAAAAGGACGTGCGTCAGTATCAGCTTGCAAAAGCCGCCATTTGTGCAGGAATAGAAGCTTTACTTATTGAATGCAATATTGATAAAAGTGAAGTTGAAAATGCCTATATTGCCGGAGGCCTTGGGTATTATATGAATGTTGAAAACGCATTTAAAACTGAAGTGTTACCTAATTGGTTAAAGGGTAAAACACGGACTGTTGGTAACAGCGGTTTAGCGGGGGCAGTATACTGCATGCTTAGTGATAAAAAATTTGACGAAATTGTTAAAATAGCCAAGAATACTAAGATAATTGAACTTTCGTTTTCTAAAATTTTTCAAGAGCTATACGTTGAAAATATGATGTTTAAAAGTAACTAATCAACTAAAAATAAAAACACGTTATCTTTGAAATAAACTTTTCAAATCAAACGTGTTTTTTATTTTATACAATGTCGCAAATGTACAATTTTATAGGTTTTATCTGTAACAGTTTGGGGAACAGCCAACCTTCTTTTTAAATTGATTAATAAAGTGTGAAGTATCGTAGTAGCCAAGCGTTTCGGCAATTTCGCTAATACTCATTTCAGTTGTTAAAAGTAAAGTTTTTGCTTGATTAATTTTTGCGTTAAGCATGTATTGCGAAAAACTTACACCGGTAACTTTATGAAATATTTTTCCAAGATAAGTAGCAGAATACCCGCATTGTTTTGCATAATCGCTTAGCGAAAGTTTTTGTATGTTTCTTTCGTTAAGCGAGTTGCAAATTTCTTCTACGCAACGTATGTGCCCATTTTCGGTAATATTATTTTTACAAATTTCGGGGCTAACAAAAAACTCTTCGATACAGACGTTAAGCCATTTTTTTGCCGTTTTATCCTTTTCTCTGTAAAAGTTTGAAATTACACGCATTAATAAATTTTTGAAAAAGTTAATATCTGCGATAAATCGTCTTTCAAGTTTTAGTGGAAAGGCAGGAAAACTATTTTTTAGCAAAGTAAAATGCACGTTTATAGTCAAAAGTCTATCGCTAAGTTCTTGTGACGCTGATATTGATGTGTTGGGTGGTAAAATAAAAGAGTCCCCACTTTCAATAGTGAAAGTTTGAGCCCCTACCGTTATTTCGCCTTTTCCCTTTATAACGGTCCAAAGATCGTAATCTGTAAATCCGTCTGTATCCCAATGCCATTCGGGCGAGCAGTCCGTTATGCCGCAAGAATTTATTTTTAAAGAATAATCGTCTAGCATACCCACCTCCGCAAAATTAATTATACAATTGTTTTTTTGTATTGTCAAGCAAATGTAAACTTATGTCGTGTTTTTACAACTTTGTGTCTTGTATTTAAATTGCAAAATAAAGTATAGTTGTGTACAATACAAACAGAATTTTTTTACTTATGGGTTAAATTTATGAATTTTAAACTAGATAATCTTTTAGAATATTGTGAACAAATTATCAACTTAAAGGAAATTGAAAAAAAGCATATAAGAGCAATAAACAGTTTAACCTTTAAAGATGTTGACATGCCTTGTGTAAGAATTTCTTATCCGCATCCCCAATTTAAAAAATATTCTATGGAAGAAATACATCAGGATATTGAAAAAATGATGTATAACGAGCTAGTGGACTGTTTACCGCAGTTAGAGGTTGCAGATGGTGGGTTGCCAACGATAAGAGCAAATTATGGTGTTGGAATTTTGCCATCAGTTTTTGGGGCAAAGTGTAAAATAATAAACGGAAATATGCCTTGGGTAAATGCGCTATCAAAGCAAGAGCTTTCTTCAATAATATCTGCAGGCGTTCCCGACCACAGACAGGGCTTTGGTCAAAAAATTATTGATACCTATGCTTTTTTTGCTGAAAAGCTTAAAAATTACCCAAAATGTGCTAAAGCGATTAAATTTTACCATCCAGATTATCAAGGG
>JAFQBR010000008.1 GCA_017399665.1 Clostridia bacterium
ATCCACGTGACCCGTTGACGGGTGGCAGGTAATATATGCATGACTGGCAGGTCAACTAAAGAGCACATTTGTGCTATGCCAGTAAACAAGGGCTATGCCCGAAAAATAAAAACCACCCGATATTCGGGTGGATCTTTATTTGTCGAAAATTGAGGAAAATTGGAGGTTATATTCAAAATGGCTACAAATACGAAAACTGAAATCAAGAGTCTAGCAAAGCTTGCAAAGCAAAGAATGAAAAGCGGATTTTGGGAAGAATGTAAAGAGAACGTTAGCGAAAGTATCATAAAAGCACAGGCTGAGGGCGAAAACACCTCAAAAGTAATACGTTATTGTAAAAATAAAGTAGCAAGTGTGATAGATGGTAAAGATGAACAACTTGAAAAATTTTACCAAAGGGTAAAGGATATACTTGATAAATTTGGTGACGTAAGTGATATGATTGGCCGACTATGTGATATTGAATATATGAAAACTTTGAATTTTCAACAAAAGGAAAGATATCTTTCTGATATTGCTTCTAAATATAGGGTATGTAGGGAGAGATATGAGCAAGAAAAAAGGTTTGCCTTTAACATATTAGGGGCATAAAAAATAAATGGCGGCAAAATTGTTTGCTTGCCATTTTTCTTTACAAAATAATTTATATATGTTATAATTATTTTATTATAGCACGCTACTGAACAAGATTATTGTTTTAAAAAAGCAATTAGGAGGTGTTTTTAAATGGAAAAATATTTAATCGGTTTAAACAACGAGCAAAAGCAGGCCATTTTAGACACCGAAGGATACGTTCTTGTGTTTGCGGGTGCAGGTAGTGGAAAAACAAGGGTTTTGACCACCAGAATAGCTTATTTGGTAAAGGAATTAGGCGTATATCCTGAAAACATACTTGCAATTACTTTTACAAACAAAGCTGCTGATGAAATGCGAGAAAGACTGTCTAATATGATAGACGGCGTGTCTAATATGTGGGTTTCCACAATACACAGTATGTGTGTAAGAATTTTAAGAAGCTCTATTGGGCGGTTAGAAGGGTATAATAAAAACTTTTCGATATATAGCGAAGTCGATAAAACAAACGTATTGAAAAGAATAATCAAAGAATTAAATCTTGATCAAGATAAATATTTGAAGAAAGCCATTTTTTACATTTCTGATTGCAAAAATCAAGATATAGGACCTAGCCAATTTAAACTTAGGACAGACATAAAAGATATAGGAGTTTTTGCCCAGCTTTTTACTCTTTACGAAGAAGAATTACATAAGTCAAACGCACTTGATTTTGACGATTTGCTAGTAAAAACCTATCATTTATTAGAGTCTGACAGTGAGGTTTTAGAATATTACGCAAACAAATTTCAATATATTCACATAGATGAATTTCAAGACACAAACGCAATCCAAATGGAAATAGCGAGCTTACTTTGTTCTGTTCATAAAAACTTATTTGTGGTGGGTGATGACGATCAAAGTATTTACAGTTGGCGCGGTGCAGAGATAAAAAATATTTTAGAATTTGAAAAGAACTTCACGGGCGCAAAAATACATAAGCTTGAACAGAATTACCGTTCTACAAAAAAGATTTTGGATCTTGCAAATACGATTATTGCAAGTAATAGTGAAAGAAAACAAAAAAAACTTTGGACGGAAAATGAAGACGGTGAAAAAATAGAGGTTAAAATTGCCGAAAACGAAAATGAGGAAGCGCAATACACAGCCTTTAAAATAAAACAGTTGATGGCAAGCGGTGCAAAGGCAAGTGATTTTGCCGTTTTAATGAGAATTAACGCGCTATCTCGCGCTTACGAACAAGAGTTTGCCAAATACAACATTCCATTCAAAGTATACGGTGGTTTTAAATTCTTCGAGCGTAAAGAAATTAAGGATATAACTGCATATATGCGACTTATAGTTAATCCACTTGATAACGAAAGCCTTTTAAGAATTATTAACACGCCAAAGCGCGGTATAGGCGATAAAACTGTTGAAACTCTTAAAAATTATGCTCATGAATACGACCTAAGCATTTTTGACGGAATTGTTGATTGTGATAGACTTGATTTATCTTCAGGCGCAAAAAAGAAACTTGACGATTTTAGAAAGCTGATTTCTTCGCTTATGGTAGAATGTGCGCAAAAACCACTTACTGAAATTTTTGACACCGTAATTGAAAAGACTGCTTTTATGATGCAGTTTGAAGCAAAAAGTGAAGAAAATTACAGTAAGCAAATGAACGTCAACGAATATCAAAACTCAATTGAAGAATTTGCAAAGCTTAACCCCAACGCTTCATTAGCGGATTTTCTTAACTCAATAACTTTAAGCTCTGATACTGATGAGATTGAAGAAGGCAATTATGTTTCAGTTGCAACTATTCATTCGGTAAAAGGCTTAGAATTTCCATACGTGTTTATTTGCGGATTAGATGAAACAATTCTTCCAATTTCGCGTGCAACTGAAAGCGATAGCGAAATGCAAGAAGAAAGAAGGTTGATGTACGTTGCAATTACTAGGGCACAGAAAAAGCTTTATTTAACAAGAGCAAGCAGTAGATTTTTATATGGAAACAGACAATTTACCGCTCAAAGCTCCTTTCTTAATGAATTGGCACCTAAGCTTGGCATAGCTAAGCCTAGAGTGAACTCTTTTGATTTCTATCAAAGACGTGAAAGAAATTCTTATTCAAATGATTACGATAGGGGCTATGGCGCAGACCAAGATTCAGCACCTTCAAGCACGTTGAATTTTTCTTCTAATGTAAGAAATTTTAGTGCGAAGCCAAAGCAAATTAACAGTGAAGTTGCCGGCTATAAAACGGGGAAAAAGGTTCAGCATGCAAAGTTTGGAACAGGAACTGTAATTATGGTAAAGGGTGAAGGTAAAAACCTAGTTGTAGACGTGGCTTTTCCCGGTGTAGGCATAAAATCGCTAGCAGTAGCATACGCACCGTTGAAATTATTAGATTGATTTTAACTTAACAATAATAGTCTATAAGTTAACAAGATTTAAAAAATATACGTAAAAAAATTGCGGTATATCAAGGTGAAAAAAATGAAAGAACAAAGAATGCGTGAGCTTGTAGATAAACTTAATAAATATGCTTACGAGTACTACGTTTTGGACAATCCCACCGTATCGGATGGGGAATATGATAAGTTATATGATGAACTTTGCTTTTTAGAAGGCGAAACAGGTAACGTTCTGTTTGATTCACCTACAAGACGTGTTGGTGGAGAGCCCATTTCGGCATTTGAAAAGCATAATCATATAGAAAAGTTGTTTAGTCTTGATAAGGCTACTGATGAAGAGCAGTTAACCGCTTTTTTTCAGCGACTATTAAAGGTTACTCTGGTATTTCCTAAATTTAGTATAGAGTATAAATTTGATGGACTTACCGTTTGTTTAACCTACGATAAAGGTATGTTTGTTAGAGCGACAACTAGAGGTAACGGTGTAACGGGCGAAGACGTAACTGCTCAAGTATTAACTATAAAAAGTTTTCCCTTAAAAATAGCGTACAAAGGTCTTTTAGAGGTAAAGGGAGAGGCTATAATTTCACTTTCTGCGTTAGAAAAATACAATCAAACTGCTGCAGAACCTCTTAAAAATGCAAGAAATGCAGTAGCTGGCGCTATAAGAAATTTAGATCCTAAGGAAACGCAAAAAAGAAAGCCGGAAATTTATTTTTACGACATAAATTATATTGAAGATAACAGTTTAAAAACACAGGAAGAATGTATTGATTTTCTTAAAGCAAACGGCTTTAAGGTGTTCAATTTTATTCGTTTTGCAAGCAATCCAAGCGAAGTGTTTAGTGCGATAAAAGAGATAGAAAATTCAAGAAAAGAAATTGACGTTTTAACTGACGGCGCGGTTATTAAGGTTGATGATTTACAGTTGAGAGATAGACTTGGTTCTACTGAAAAATTTCCGCGTTGGGCGATAGCGTATAAATTTGACCCGGAAGAAACGACTACTATTTTAGAAGACGTTACTTGGCAGGTTGGTAGAACGGGAAAGCTTACTCCACTTGCTTTGTTGCAGCCTGTTGATTTGTGCGGTGTTACCGTAAAAAGAGCAACATTAAACAACGCAGGCGATATAGAAAGGAAGGGCGTAAAAATAC
>JAFQBR010000054.1 GCA_017399665.1 Clostridia bacterium
CTTATAGGGGCACTTTTTGCAAAAATGCTGTATTTGTATAAGATGTATTTTATTGTAATTTAAAAACTATTTTTTTCAAACTTTTTTATACTTAAAAAAATATATATTTTTATTTTATTTTTCAATATTTTTTGCTTGACAAAAAAAGTTGTAAAGTGTTATTATTCTTTTATTGTTTTATTTATAATGAATTATAAAACTTATTTTATTTAAAACTAATCTCAAAATTTAAAGATTATTTTAATATTATATTTATTTATCATGCGATTATTTTTCTGAGAGGAATTAATATATGCTGTTTGGAAAACATATAAATCGGTACTACATAAAGTATTTGCATTTAATTTTGTTGGGTATTATTGCCCTTGTTGCCGTTGACTTTTTTCAACTTGAAATTCCTAAACTTTACAAATACTTAATAAACGGCATTAACGATAAAGTAGTTGAGGTTGAGCAAGGTGTTTTTGTACCTTTTGACATGAGCTTTTTGCTTGATTATATCTGCAAGCCTATGCTACTTGTTATTTTAATGATGGTTGTTGGCAGATTTTTATGGCGTATATGCTTCTTTGGTAGCGGTATATTAATGGAAACCGACCTTAGAAGAAGAATGTTTGACCGCTGTAAAAACCTTTCTCAGCAATACTATCAGGTAAACAAAGTTGGCAATCTAATGTCGCTTTTTACAAACGATATCGAAACAGTACAGGATTGCTTTGGCTCTGGTATTTTGATGTTTGCAGATGCCGTTTTACTTGGCGGGCTTTCCATAATAAAAATGGCTATTATGGACCCTGTTTTAACACTTTTATCACTTATTCCTATGGCATTTATGCTTGCAGTTGCAATTATTGTGGGAAAACAAATGACCAACAAGTGGAAAAAGCGCCAAGAGGCTTACTCTTCACTTTCTGACTTTTCACAGGAAAGCTTTTCTGGTATTGCCGTTATTAAAGCTTTTGTTAAAGAGCTTAAAGAACTGCTTGCTTTTAAAAAGTTAAATGCAGAAAACGAGGTTGCTAACGTTGCATACACTAAAGCATCCACCCTACTTAGAATTTTTGTAACCCTATTTGTAGAATCAGTTATTTGCATCATTTTGGGTTACGGCGGTTATTTAGTTTATAAGGGTGTGTTTAATGCAGGCGAGCTTATTGAGTTTATTGGCTACTTTAACTCTATCGTATGGCCTGTTATGGCTGTTTCAGAGCTTATTGAAATGCAATCAAGAGGTAAAGCTTCACTTAAACGTATTAGCGAGCTATTAGACGCAAAACAAGACGTTGTTGACAAAAAGGAAGCTTACGAAGCACCAAAACTTAGCGGTGAAATCGAATTTAAAGAGTTAACCTTCCGCTACCCTGACGGCGATTACGATGCCTTAGAAAGTGTTTCAGTTAAAATTAACGCAGGCGAAAACGTTGGTATTATAGGAAAAACGGGCTCTGGTAAAACCACCCTTGTTGACCTTGTTTTAAGAAATTATAACATACCCGATGGAACTCTTTTTGTAGACGGCATTGACGTTAACGATATTACAATACGTTCACTTCGTGAAAATATGGCTTACGTTCCGCAGGATAACTTCCTGTTTAGCGACACCATTCAAAACAACATTGCATTTGCTTCCGATACAGATGATCTGGCTCTTGTTAAACAGTCTGCATTTTTAGCTGCTGTAAGCGACAATATTGAAGAATTTTCCGATGGTTACCAAACAATGCTTGGCGAACGCGGTGTAACCGTTTCCGGCGGTCAAAAACAGCGTATTTCTATTGCGCGCGCACTAATGAAGGATGCACCTATTCTTATTTTAGACGATTCCCTTTCTGCTGTAGATACAAAAACAGAAAAGACCTTGCTTGACAACTTAAAGGAAATTCGTAAAGGTAAAACCACTATTTTAATCGCGCATAGAATTTCTACCATTTCTCAAATGGAAAAAATTATTTTTATTGATGAAGGTAAGGTTGTTGCCGTTGGCAAGCACGACGATTTATATCAAAATTGCACGCCCTATCGTAATATGGTCGAGCTTCAAAAACTTGAAGAGGAAAAGGAGGGCTAATTTATGTGGAATGAATACTTTCCCCTGCTTATTGTAGGCGCTATTATCGGTACTTTTTCTATCATTTTTATCCTTGCTTACGCTTTGATGAAAAACAAAAAGGAAGCCGTTGGTTTTGACAGAAATATTCCCGATAAAGAAATTGTTAAAAGACTTTTAAAGTACGCAAAGCCCTATTGGAAAAACTTTTTACTTGTTTTACTTGTAATGCTTTTCTCTATCTCTTACGATATTATCGCGCCCATTTTAATTGGCGATATTCAAGGGCTTGTTAAAACGGATTTTGCACTACCCGACTTATTTGTTAGAGTGGGCATTTATGCAAGTATATTACTTATTTCCCTTGTTGCAACCTATACTCAATCTATAGTTCTGCAAAAAACAGGTCAAAAAATCATATCTAATATTCGTGAAGATTTGTTTAAGCATATTGAACAACTTTCACACGAGCAACTTTACCATATACCTGTTGGTAAGCTTGTAACGCGTGTTACTAACGACACTAACGGTGTTTCAATGATGTTTACAAACATTATTGTTAACCTTGTTAAAAACGTATTCGTTATTTTGGGTGTTTTGGTGGCCATGCTCTGCCTTAACTATATGCTTACACTTATGGTGCTTTGCTTTGTGCCCTTTATTTTGCTGTTTACACTTATTTTCCGTAAGTTCTCACGCAAGGCATACCGCAAGGTTAAAGACGACACAACGGATATTAACACCTTTTTATCAGAAAACCTTTCTGGCATAAAAATTACGCAAATCTTTAATAGAGAAGAGCGTAAAATGCAGGAATTTAGCGAAAGAAACGAAAGACTTGGCAAATCTAAACGCCGTCAAATTTTTGTTTTCGGCATCTTCCGCCCCACCGTTTATATGTTATATATATCTTCAGTTCTATGCCTATTTTTCCTTGGCGGTAAGGGCGTTTTAGATAATATAACCTTCCTTGGGCAAGTGGTTACAAGTGAAATTATAGTTTCTTTCTATATGTTTATCACTAAATTCTTTAACCCCATTCAAAATCTTGCTGAAATGTTCAACTGGCTACAATCTGCTTTCGCTTCGGCTGAAAAGATATTCTCTATTATGGATATGCAACCTACCGTTGTTGATAGCGAGGATGCTATTGAACTTGAAAACGTTAAAGGCGAAATTGAGTTTAAGAACGTTTGGTTTTACTACGTTGAAGGCGAATGGGTTTTAAAGGATGTTTCCTTTAAAATTGAGCCCAAACAAACGGTTGCTTTCGTTGGTGCAACAGGCTCTGGTAAAACTACTATTCTATCACTTATTTGCAGAAACTACGATATTCAAAAGGGTCAAATTTTAATTGACGGAATTGATATTAAAAAGATTAAAATTTCTTCACTAAGAAAGCACTTTGGTCAAATGCTTCAAGACGTATTCTTATTCTCTGGTACTATTAGAAGTAATATCTTGTTAAGAGAAGAAGGTATTTCGGATGAAGAGGTTATGGAGGCGTGCAGATACGTTAACGCAGATAAATTTATTAACAAGCTTGAAAAAGGGCTTGATGATGAAATTTTGGAACGAGGAAAC
>JAFQBR010000055.1 GCA_017399665.1 Clostridia bacterium
ATTGCCATGTGCGGTATAACAAAGTTGTCTATATTGTGTATTATTAACCGTTTGTAAAACGTCACTATACCAATCTTGATTATCCGCTAAATACTTTTCAGGTGGAAGGTAACTAAAGGTGTTGTGTACACATTTACCACCTACGGCAATCATTCCGTAATCTTCTGTAAAGCCCATACCGTACTTTGTACCCTGAGACATACCTCCATTAGGCACTACTCGTGCGTCATAGTCAGGTCTTTCAACGATATCCATATCAGGTAAGATTTTTCCATCTTTTTCATAAACAACGGTATCCCCAGAAATCATATCAAAGCCAATTACTTCGCGTAAAAACGCAAGGGACGCTAATTGATAACCTTCTTTGGTTTTTGCCATAATGAATACGGAATTTCCAGCGGTCCTAACGTAATACCCCACTGCTCCAATATCATCAGCAGGAACAGTAAGACCTGCCGCTTCATACATTGCCTTATTGCCAAGAACTATATACTTTGCAGAAGTAGACCAAGTTGCATTTTCCTCTGCATAACCAAGTGAAGCACCTGTTGCCTCTCTTATGTGAGCAAATATGAAGCTGGAAGCGGTTACTATAGCATTAGAGTTGTCTCCAAGTACTAATTTGTATTCCGTTTTCTTATTTTCCGTAAATACTCTGTTGGAATGGGTTACGTTCACTTTATGCAACATACCTTCTACATAAACATTGTCACGGTCTCCAACAGTTCCAACAGGTTTAGTTACGTTACTACCACTATCTATTTGAGGTGTGCTTGATTCAATTGGATCTTCACAGCCAACAAAGCTGAATAAAATCAAACTAGCAAGTACGGTAGAAATAATTTTTTTAATTTTCATGTTTCCACTCCTCTACCTTATTTTGTTACGGTAACGTAAGTTTGAATCATTTTTACGTTGCCTATTTTATCAATCACGATAATACGAATCTCATATCTTCCTTCATGGGCAACCTTAACTGAATTACCGTTTGTTAATTCTACGATTGCACCGTATGGATTATATACGAATTTTGCAACTATAATTTCTTCTGCAGATGATAGATTATCGCTAACGGTAAAATCGGGAATTAGTAAAATTTCACCCACTTTTACAGCAGTTTGGAAATCACCGTTAAAGGTAATTTCAGGTGCTTCCATATCTACTGCGTTAATACCGAACAGGAATTCCTTCTTCGTTGGGCGAAGAGAGAATGACTTGTCTTCCGTAGCAGTATATACTGCAGTGTATTGCCCGTATTCTGAAAGTAAAATATCATAAGATACGGTAGGATCAACGTCGCGCAATTCTTTTCCGTTTATATCTTTTGCAAAACCACCACTAGGCAATTTTAAACTCATTGTAAAGTTAACGTTGGGTGAAAGCACGTCGCTTGCAATAGCAGAGTTAACAGTATATTTTGAATTTATTGCATAAGAACCGCCATAATCACCAAAAATCGTAACGTTTGGAGAAACTAAATCTCTAGTTTTAGCAGTAAAGGGATTTCCGTTAATAGAAACAACCCTGTAAGCCACCCCATTTACTGCGTTAACTGATTTAATATTTACAAAAACCTTTGCAGAAACAAAACCGTTAAACTCTTTTCCATTAACTGTTTTTAATGCCTTGATGGGGGTTTTGTTTACAACGAAAGAGTTTCCGTCAAATCCCATATCAACACTATCCTTGTTAAGATCACAGTGTAATTCTAAAAGTAGGTCTGTTCCATAAACACTAAATAGACAAACAGTGCCCTTCTTTACCACCTGCATACGAATAGAATTTTCTGGATCACCTGCATCTATAAGAGTCATTTCATAGCCTGCATTATCTGTAAATTCAATATCGTTTTTAAGTATTACGCTTAATCCGCGCGCTACTAAAGCATTAGCAAAGGTCCAATTTGCATCTTGTTCACTTATAGCGATATGAACGCCGCTAGCAGTTGCTTCCGCGCTAAAGCCTTCACCATAAAAATAATTTTGCTCCTGTAATCTAAGAGTACCATCTATTTCTTCCCAAGCTAAAACGGTGGGAATTTCTATGGTCTTTAAAGATACGCCTGCAAATTTAAAAGTAAGTGAAACCTTGTCTCCACTTTGATTTACGGTTGGACTGAACGTTTCACCCGATTTGTAAGTTTTCGTACCGTTTGCATCCCTAACCTCAACATCACAAAGGCCGCGATTTAACTCGCCAGACCTGTAATCGTTTGCATATACGGCAGGAATTGTATAAGCTTGAGCAGAAATAAATAATTGAGGTAGAACCACCGCATCAACTAAAAGAGGTTGAGTGGGTAATTCTGTATTAAACTTATAACTGTAAACACCTTCGTTTCCAACGTAGTCAGTTGCTGTATAAGTAACAGTCCACTCACCCGCCTTTTCAGGACGGAAGCCGTTTTCCTTTAATTTATATACTTCTGCTCCATTAGAAAGAGTTATAGATACAGTTTTATTACCGCTACCACCACTAATTTCCAAATCAGAAGAGAAAGTTAACCATTCACCAAGAACAACTTTTTCTTGCGGCGTAAACAATGGAGTAACGGTTATAGGTTGAATTTCATTACCGGCATGCACTGTTAATACCGTATTTGCTGTATTACCGTAACGGTCTGTTGCGGTATATACGATTGAATAATAACCTCTACGGTTGGTTATAAATTTACCTTCTTCAACGTTTACTAGTATCGCGTTAGATGACATATAGTTATACCAAACTGCAACGTCTACCTTGCAAACACCTGAATAATCGTCAAATGCGGTTGCATTTGGAACAGTATAAGCACCACCTAACTTTGCTTCAGGCATCTTTTCGTATTCACTATCTACAGTAATAACCGGGGGCTCACTTTCTTCAAACTTCTTTCCATATGCAGAAACGTCAATCCCGCGAACGCCCGTAATACAGAAGGTTGCATTAGCTGAATTATAGTTTTCTGCCCAAATAGAAAGTGATACCTTTCCACTGGGGAATCCAGTCCATAAATTTTCATAATATAACGTGCTGTCTTGGTCCATAATCATGGCCAAGCCACCGGTTTCGTTAATTGCATAAGTCGCTCTAGTGCCCGCATCATAACGGAAGATCGCTTTAAATGCATCTACGTTAATAGGTTGTTTAGCGCTGTTTTGAGCGTCAAAGGTAATATTAGAAAAAGCTGCACCGTATTCATTGTTAACGTGTAATTTATTAGGTTTTGCTTCATATCCTTTTAACTCTTGACCGTTACCGCCAGATAGATAAAAGGCTGCACCTGAATTTTTAATGTAACGGCTTAAACGCACTTTTAAGTAAATATCGGGATTTGCAGAGTCGGTAAATAGGTAAATTAATTTATCAAAATCAGCTATTCCCCTAGTTGCAGGAGCAACGAAAAGATCTATTAAAGTTTCATCCTTAGTTATAGTGCTAACGTCTATAAATTGACTAAAGGTAATAGTATCGCCTTGCGCCAAGGATACGGTTAAATATTCTTCCGCAAGATCAGATGCATATTCGCACGTTTGATAACCTATTTTTGTAGATTCGCTCTTATACGTAATCATATCACCACGAACGTTAAACATAACGTCTTTACCGTAAGGCTTTCCTTCTACCGTTGCAGAATATTTTAATAGATACGTTCCAACTTGATTTAAAACGATTTTTTCTGTACGAGTAGCGCTTCCGTCAGGAAAAATAAGAATAACAGAAGCATCTACTGTTTTATTTCCAACAGTAAGTTTTGCTTCAGGAAGGGTAAATTCTGCACCAAGAAAATAAGATTCTGTAATTTCTTCATTTTGCCATGCAGCAAAAACCTCTAACCTATTATTTTGTAAATTTGCTATTCCTGCCACTACACTCACCGACAAAAACAAGCCCAACGCCGTGCCAAGAATACTTTTAATAATTTTCTTTTTCATAAATTTATTTCCTTAATTGATAACTGATTAGCCTTTTACTCCGCCCATCGTAAGATTGCCAAGCAAACGCTTTTGAGTGCAAATAAATACAACCAAAATGGGTAGTAGCATAATAATTGCCGCCGCTAAACGCATAGGTGTTGTTTCTAAGCCTTTTACCGTAGAGTTTACAGCGCCAAATAAACCGTATGCAACAGTTGGAAATGAAGGCAAATATAACATGGGGATTTGATAATCATTCCACATTTGAATAAAATTAATGAGTAATACGGTTAAAAAGGTGTTTTTTACAAGAGGAAGAATAATCCGGAAGAAAATTGACCAGTTATTCGCTCCGTCTATCTTAGCCGCCTCTGTATAAGATGCAGGTACAGCTTTAAAGATATCGTAAAACACCAAGAAATACATTCCTAAAAAGTTGGCACGCATAATCCACATGCCCCAAATTTTGTTATATATTCCAAGCCTGATTGCCATTGATAATTCAGAAGGTGCATTACCAACTATAGGAATAATCATTACGACAATTACAATAGTGTGTATAATCTTAGAATATCTATACGGAAATCTTGCACAGCAATAGGCGGTTGTACACATAACGAAGGTGTGGAAGAATGAGCAACCTAAAGAATATAAAATAGAGTTACCGAACATCTTCACTATGCCAACCTTTACAGCAGGGCTAATTCCCATAGGATCAGTTGCTTGAACTATAAAATTTTTAATTACGAAAGAAAAGTTCCAGTACCAAGTCTTTGGTAAACCGTATGGGTTACCGGGCATATATTCTAATCTGTATTCAAGCGTACCCACCATACCGCACTTAAACGCAGTCATAAGACCGTACAGCATAAGTCCAAAAAGTGAAAGGGTGTAAATGATTAGCACTATTAACATAAATATGGTTAATGGCGATAAACGAGCCTTAGTTGCCTTTATTTTTTTCTTTTTATTTATAGCAATACTTTTCATAATCACACCCCCCTATTAATCTTCAGAGGGACCGAATTTTTCAGCCGCCCATTTTACACCTAAGGTTAAAGGCACGGAAACACACGTTAACAGTAAGCCTACTGCAGACAGCTCTGAATAACCGCCTAAACCGCCGTTGGTTGCAAGCTTTGCTTCCCTAAACAACCAATATCCAAAGGTTTGAACTGCATCGGGTGCACTCATTCCGTAGAAAGAGAATAAATTTATCTGGTTTGTAAATAAGGTTGCCACACCCGTAATTAAAAATACGGATAAGGTTGAAAATACTAAGGGTAAAGTGATATACCAAAACTCACTGAAGCCTTGAGCTCCATCGATATTTGCCGCCTCTGAAATACTGGGATCTATAGTAGACATCTTATTGGAATACATTAATACCGACGTACCAAAGCCTACCCAAATGTTATAAAACATAACCGTTCCAAAACGTGATGCTTTATCATCTAACGGTGCTTTAATCGTTATTTCAAAGAAATCTCTTAGCATAGCGGGTAAAGCATCAGTAGTAAAGAAACGGAACATTGAAACCAAGATTATACTTGATATAATTGAAGGCATAAACAAAACTACGCGAAAAAAACCCGCCATTGGCAATTTCTTATAAATATAATAAGAGAAAAGTAAACCTAACGGAATACTCGTGCATATTGTGATAAGATATGCAAATATTGAATTTTTCGCCATCGTTAATAATGTTGGCGATAACATCTTGTCAAAGGCATTTGCAAAATGATTGGTCGTCCATGAATAAGTATTTGCTATAATATCAATATCCTGGAACGCCAATAAAATCGAATTAAAGTTTACACCAATATAGAACACAACAAACTGTAAAGTAGGCCATGCCATCATAATGCTGTAAAAAATAATATCGGATTTATTTATTTTTGCTTTCCTTTTTATTTTTGCTTCTGCCATAGTTAAAATCCTTTATTTTTTAATTAAGTGTTTTCCATTTATTTTTCCAGTAAGTGTACATTCCATCGAAATATGCTTTTGCACTAACACCCTTTTCATGGAAGGTCATGGAGGGATACATTTGATCAATATCTAAAGTTGCTTTATATCCTTCACCTGCAGCAAACATAGCTTGGTTGTTCAAGAACATGGGTTCGTTAGAAACGGGATATAAAACGTCTGCATTTTGCTTATATTCAAGAACTGAACGGCCAAATGGGGTTAATGCATCAAGTTCTGTCTTACTCATTGAATAATTCAATGCCTTGGGAGTATTGGTTATAGTTGTGAACTGCTTTAAGCTTGCATCAGTATTCATAAATTGAAGGAAATCTACTGCAAGATCGAACTTCCAATCTGCAATGTTCTTTTTAATAAAACACATTGAA
>JAFQBR010000056.1 GCA_017399665.1 Clostridia bacterium
AGTTGCAAGCGTTGAGGTTGACTCAGGCGCTACAATACAAAAGCCTGAAGATCCCACCAAAGTTGGTTATGAATTTGCCGGTTGGTATCTAAACGGTGTAGAATTCTCTTTTGATCAAGCAATCAAAGAAGAAATCACGCTAGACGCAAAATGGGCACCAAGCGAAAATACTGCGTATACCGTTAAGCATTTTAAAGAAAAGCTAGATGGCTCTGGTTACGAAGAGGTTGCTGAAGATGCAGAAACCTTACACGGAAGGACGGATTCAGATACTAACGCAGTTGCAAAATCTTACGTAGGCTTTACAGCATTAGCTATTAACCAACAAAAGATTGCACCGGACGGATCTACAGTTGTAGAAGTGAAATACGATAGAGCCTTAATAAAAATTACTTGGATTATCGACGGTGTTTCTACACAGGAGAGCTTTAAGTACGGTTATATGCCAAGCCACGCTGATCCTGTAAAGGCAGCAGATAATGTTTATACCTATACGTTCAGCGGTTGGGATAGTGAATTGGTAGCAGTAGAAGAAGAAAAAACTTACACTGCAACCTTTGCAAAGACCTTTATCAACTATACGGTAGTATTCAAAAACGAAAATGGCGAAGTGATTTCATCTAAAGAAGATTATCACTATGGCGATACTATAGTAGTTCCCGATGAAATTCCTACTAAAGATGCAGATAAGGTTTATACCTATACGTTCAGTGGTTGGAATAATGCAGAAACCGTAACCGGTAACGTAGAATACGTTGCATCATTTACACCTGTTTACATCAACTATACGGTTGAATTCGTAGGCGTAAACGGCGAAGTTTTTGCAAGTAAAACAGATTATCATTACGGTGATGCGGTAGTTGTTCCTGCTCACTCTGAATCTCACCCCGGTTATAATTACGGTTGGGATAGAGAGTTTACTGCAGTAGAGCAATCTACGGTTTATTACGAAACAAGAGATCCTAAGACCTTCGGCGTTGAATTTGATGCAAACGGCGGAGAGTTAGAGGGCGAATTAACATCTTACGTATTTGGTGTAGGCGTAAGCTTACCTGAAGCTTCAAAAATCGGTCACACCTTTAAGGGTTGGTACGAAGACAGTTCTTTTGCTGGCGAAGCTGTTAGCGCAATTACCAATGAAGACGTAGGAAATAAAAAATACTTTGCTAAGTGGGAAGCTAATACTTATAACGTTACTTTAGTTACCGGCTTAGGCAACGTAGAAAGCGAATTAACATCTTACGTATACGGTGTAGGCGCAAGCTTACCTAACAGTATTAGAAAGGGTTATACCTTAGCAGGTTGGTACGAAAACGCTGAATTCGATGGCGAACCCGTTAGTGAAATTACAGCAACCGACTTAGGCGATAAGACCTTCTATGCTAAGTATACACCTAACAAAGATACAAAATATTCAGTTCAAGTTTTAGTTGCTCAATATTCTCAAAAGTCAAGTGGCGGATACTACTTTGCAGGGGATGTAGCTTACGTAGACGCAACTGCTGACTTTGCTGACGTACTTGGACTTGACGAAAATAACAAAGGTCAAGGCGAAACTGATTCTACCGTAGATTTAACCGCTTTAATAGCAACTATTAAAGGTGCTAAATTAAACGCTGAGTCTGTTGTTAGCGGTGTTATTGACGCAGATGAAACACTAGCATTATCAGTTAAACTAGACTTTGATGAACAAGCACTTGGCTTTAAACTTGAAAATCTTAAGCTAGGACAATATAGCTGTGATAACCTAACGTTTACACTTAAATATTACGACGGCATTTGCGGTCTAGCAATAGACGGAACTGTTGGCAACGGTAAAGAAATTTTAATTAACGTTGACGAAGTCGTTGTTCCTAAATACGCAACGGTATCATTCAACTATTACGAAAAATCAGCTAGTCTAACTTCTAAGATTACAGCTTTATCAGAAATCTTAGAATTTAATATGGCAACGAACCACGTTGAATTTGTTAAAGCTACCAATCCTGCCGATTATATTCACGCACCTGTGAACCTAATGACTCAATTCCCTGACGTTAAGGTTATTAAGCAAATCAATATTAAGCTTTTAGGTGGCGGTGAAAAGCACGTATTTATCGGTGGTTTAGAAAAAGTAAATTTCGTTAAGGAAAGCGTTACTTATAACGTAGAAAACGGCAATTTAATGGGTATTGCTAAACCCTTAAACGGCGGTACTTTAAGTCAAGTTGAAAATTATCACTTCAACAATGGCACAGCTGGTGAAGAAGTTGATTTACATTCTTCAGCTCTTGTTTATACGTATACAAGTGATACGGCTATTTCTGCAAACCATACCGCAGGCGTTAAGTTTAACCTAGGCGGTATAAGAGTAAGCGATTATAAGAGCATTAAGATTTTGGCTCGTGCAACTAGAATAGAAGCCGGCGTTGGCGCAAATCTTGGCTTTATTTACTGTAACGGCATCGAAATAGCTTCTAAATACGGTGGTGCATTTATAATTGACGTAAAAGCACTTTGTGAAGCAAAAGGCGTTACAATGTTTAGCGAACTTGAAATTGCACTTCAAGGCTGGGCAGGCGGAGACAGTTACGTTCTTTACGTTGGTTTTATTGAATTAGAAGTAGATGAAAATGCTCCCATTGTTGACGATAACGCATATTATAGCGTAACTTTAAACGCAAATGGCGGTGAGTTAGCAAGTCAATTAACCTCTTACGCATACGGCGTAGGCGCAAGCTTACCAGCTATAACTAAAGAAGGTTATACCTTTAAGGGTTGGTACGCAAATGCTGATTTTGCAGGCGAAGCTGTTACTGAAATTAGCGCAGGCGATTTAGGCAATAAAGCATTCTATGCTAAATGGGAAGCAAATTCTTACAACGTTAGCTTAAATGCAAACGGTGGCGAAGTAGAAGGTGAATTAACCTCTTACGTATACGGTGTAGGCGCAAGCTTACCTGCTGTAACAAAAGTAGGCCATACCTTTAAGGGTTGGTACGCAAATGCTGATTTTGCAGGCGAAGCCGTTACTGAAATTAGCGCAAGCGATTTAGGCGATAAAGCATTCTACGCTAAATGGGAAGCTAACGTTTATAACGTTACCTTAGTTGTAAACGGTGGCGTATTAGAAAGCGAATTAACCTCTTACGTATATGGCGTAGGTGCAACATTACCCGTTGTTTCTAAGGTGGGCGACACCTTCGGCGGTTGGTTCACAAACAGTGGTTTTGGCGGTGAAGCTGTTACGGAAATTAGCGCAAGCGATTTAGGCGATAAGACCTTCTATGCTAAATGGGAGGCTAACACCTATAACGTTACTTTAGTTACAAACGGTGGTCAGCTAGAAGAAGATTTAGCATCTTATATTTATGGTATAGGCGCAACTTTACCTGCTATTTATAAAGCAGGTCATACCTTCAAGGGTTGGTACGAAAACGCTGACTTTAACGGCGAAGCCGTTACCGAAATTGGCGCAACCGATTTAGGCGATAAAACCTTCTACGCTAAATTTGAAGTTAACACCTATAGCGTTACTTTAGTTGCAAACGGTGGCGCATTAGAAGGCGAGTTAACCTCTTACGTATACGGCGTAGGTGCAAGCTTACCTACTGCAAGTAAACTAGGTTACACCTTAGAAGGTTGGTACGAAAACGCAGAATTTAGCGGTGAAACAGTTAGCGCAATTAGCGCAAGCGATTTAGGCGACAAGACCTATTACGCTAAATTTACAGCAAACGAAGATACCCCTTATTCATTTAAGGTTTTAGTAGCTCAATATGCTCAAAGCTATGCAAATAATATGTATTTTGCTG
>JAFQBR010000057.1 GCA_017399665.1 Clostridia bacterium
GAAATGAGCGCGGATTTTGTTAGCTTATATTATCCAATGGTTGAGTCTCTATTTAAATATAAATTGAGTCCATATACCTTTTATGATGTAAATGATGATGAAATTCACTGGGTAGGAAAGCTTCGTGAATATGCAAGCAATCCTTCTTATAGTGGTTCTTTCTTCCCCGATTTTGGCAATAATCGTTCACGTATAACTCGTTATTTTGCAGAAATTTTAAAAGCTTGTATAGAAGATAATTTCAACTACTTTGAAAAGCTACGTTTTTATCATCAATCAGTTGACGAACCTCATTTATCAGGTAAGGAGACTGCTGCATTAGAAATAGTACAAGGGACTACCACAATATTAAATGATATTGCAAATGACGTTGAATCAGGTTTGCTTCGCGATGCCAACGGTGATGTTGTAAATAATTTTGAAAAGTTAAGCAAGGAATTGCAAACTGAAATTATTGATTCTATAAGAGATATTCCTCAAGTAATTACAACATATTATGAAGGTTCGGAATTTTTACAGGGCGAAGTTGATGCATACTCTCCAGGTATTGCGCGTCGTGAAACGGATAAGCAGCGTCGTATGTATCAATACAATGATGAAATTACCGGTGGTGAAAGTTGGTGTTATACCTCACTCTATCCACTATATCCTATGCCATGTTACCGTATAGATGACTATTTACACGGTGGACGTATATTAGGTTGGATGAGAAAGGATTGGAATATTACCGGATATCTTTATTGGATGGTAAATCTATATGCCGGTTTTAATTGGTCTGGTAATGGTTTTTCTTCATTAGATCAACACGTTATAGATTCTTATACTGACGCAAACCATTTTAACACAAGCATGTCTCAGTTCTCTAACGGTGATGGATTTATGTTCTATCCTATGGCGAAATATCACGCCGACGAGCCTATTCCTTCACTACGTATAATTACCGCTCGTGATGGCCAAGAAGATTTTGATGCGCTTCATGAAATCGAAGAAGGATATACTGCGTTGGCTTCTGCATACGGTTTAGATCAAGATGCGCTTTTAGCTAATCTCGATGAAACATTAGGTATGTATTATGAAAAGCTATATAATGGCTTAATATATTATCATGATGATGCTGATTTTGAAAGAGTGAGACGTTCTTTAGGCGGTCTTATTAATGCTGCTTATGATGGATCTGAAACCATCATAACTCAATCTCTTTCTTCAAACGGGGGCGTTGCTAAGCTTAAGATTTATTCAAAAGCTGAAGAAATGAGTATTAACGGTGTTAAACTTACAAAAGACGGGGATCATTTCGTTTATGCTAAAACCTTATTAGAAGGCGAAAACTCAGTTAATATAAAATACGTTATTAATGGCGTAAGTAAGAAATTTGAATTCTTCTTATTCAATAAAACGTATGCTTATGATATGTCTACGATAACTGGAATAACAGCGCCTTCAAAGGGTGAAAGTTCTATCCAGTTAAATAATAAAAATATGGGATTAGATTTAAATATTATTTCTTACGGTAGCAATAATGCAGAATTATTAACTACAAGACTTGATTTTACTATTCCTTTATCAATTAATTTTAATTCAGTAAAGAACTTTAAGTTCACGTTAAAAAACACTTGCGGCGAAATGGTTGACGTTAAGATTTATTTAAAAGGTAAAAACGGCTTAACTCAAATAGATGAAACGGTAGTGTTTGCATATGAAACTTATGAGTACGTAATGGATAATTTAGCAAAATATTTATCAGGTAAAAATGCAGATGAATATAGTGCTATAGTATTAAGATTTGTTAACTCTGAAACAGATGAATTAGGTGCAGCCCACGCATTAGCAAATAGAAGTATTACTGTTTCAAACTTTAAGTATTCTTTTTAAGGGGGTAAATTGAAATGAAAAGAAAATTAGCCTTTTTATTGGCACTTATATCTTGCATTACTATATTTACCGCCTGCAACGAGCAACAGGAAAGTAGTTTAGATAAGGATTCTTCTTCATCTAATCAAGAGCCAACCCATACTATTGAATATATAACTCATTTTGACGGTTACAATCAATGTGTAATTTTTCCCGCAACAAGATGGAGCACACACTTGTATGAAGGCGGAACAGTTGTTAACGATTGGATTGATGGTGAAGAATATCCTCAGTTTGTTAAAGAGGGTAGCGGTAGTATAAAGGTGAGTATGTTTACACCTGCTGGTAATTACGATAATCCTTACGGTGATGGTAATTATTGGTATACAGGTAAGATTGAATCACAAAATATCTATTCGAAAATAGTAGACGTTAACGGAGCAACTCACGTTTCTCTTGACGTTTATAATCCTGAAGATAAGGAAATTGTTGTGACTGTTGAGATTCGTTCTGCAACGGAAACTATGATTTCTGCAACCGCTGTTTGTGCACCAAAACAATGGACTACCGTAGCAACAGATATCGAAAGTAAAAAATACGATAACGTTACTTGGTATGCTATAAAAATGGAAAATAAAGTGGATAAAAGACCTTTTACCCTTTATTTAGATAACTTTTATTTAGAGTTTTATAAGTAAAATATGTAAAGTTATGCTGTAATTTTTCACGTAAAGATTACAGCATTAACTTTAGTAATTGAAAGGAGAAAAAATGTTATATCCAAAAAGTAATTCTTGCAGAGATTTATATAACTTAAATGGAATATGGAATTATAAGATAGTAGAAGAAGATTATTTGCCAATTAATAAAGCTGAAAACACGTCACCTATGGCAGTTCCTGCAAGTTATAATGAAATAACAACGGATAAAAAAACGCGCGATCACGTTGGTAAAATTTTATTTGAAAAAGAATTTTCTATTCCCGTTAGGAATGATTTGATTTATCGTTTAAGAATAGGCGCAACTAGTCATAAATGTGACGTTTATTTAAACGGCGTATTAATAGGTAGAGCTATTAACGGTTATTATCCGATTGATTTGCCTTTAGATGGATTACAGGCGGAAAATAGGCTTTCAGTTGTAATTGATAATAGATTAACTGATGAAAGTTTACCTGTTGGCGAAATGATTAATGGAAATCAGATTACAAATCACGATTTTTATAATTTTACAGGTATTCATCGCGATGTTTTAATTTATTCTTTGCCACAGAAGCATATTGAAGATATAACGATTAACACTGTTGTTGGAGGTGATTACAGTGCTTTATCAATAGATGTTGTAAGTAATTGTGATGAATGCTATTTCATTGTTAAAGATGCTTGCAATAATATTGTTTATGAGGGAAAAAATAACAGATTTAACATTAAAAATCCACAATTATGGTCATGTGATAGTCCATATTTGTATAATTTATGTGTCAAAACTGAAAGCGATACTTATACCGAAAGTTTTGGTATAAGAAAAATAGAAATAAAAAATAACAGA
>JAFQBR010000058.1 GCA_017399665.1 Clostridia bacterium
AAAACGTTTTAGGAGTACAAATATTATGGCAAAAATAACCAAAGACACACTTATTATGGATATCGTTCAAATCAACCCCGATGCAGTAAGAATTTTACAAAGCTACGGCATGCACTGCTTAGGTTGCGCTCTTGCTCACATGGAAACCATTGAACAAGCTGTTGGCGTTCACTGCGTTGATTTAGAGAAGTTGTTAGAAGCGCTTAATAACCTCGCAGAATAGTAGGCTCTTCGCAAAAAGTAATTTGGAATAAAAGCGCTTATATACTTCGCAATAGGGCAAAAACTTTACGTTTTAGCGTCAGTTACGTACGGCAAGTACGCGCCTTCGCTAAATACGCAGTTTTTTTCTCTTGCTTGCATCTAAACGCTTTATCGCTACGCTTATTCTCAAATACTTTTTACTCATCACTTTTAAGCCAATATACTTCGCATTTGTCACAAAAACTGCTTGTATCTAGTGCTTATTTTAAGCGATATAAGCTTTTACGCGTATTAGGCGAAGCCATATTCTATAATAAGAGCCATCCCTAAACTCGCACGGGTGCGAACATCATTTTGCGGTAGCAAAACATCATTTGAGTAATGCTCAAACATCATTTGCGTTAGCAATATCATTACAAACCCAACGGGTTTTCTATAATAAGAGCCATCCCTAAATTCGCATGGGGCGAACATCATTTTGCGTAAGCAAAACATCATTTGAGTAATGCTCAAACATCATTTGCGTTAGCAATATCATTACAAAACCAACGGGTTTTCTATAATAAGAGCCGTTTTTAAATCCGCTTGGGGCGGACACCATTTTGCGCTTTTAATAGCGTAAATTATTTCAAGTAAAATCACCACTAAAGAGGTCTTATGGATAACGTTGATATCAACAATATAGAGCTGGAAGAAAAGGACTCCGTCTTTATTAAATGTGACGGGTGTGGCTCAAATATGACCTTTGATCCGCTAAGCCAAACGCTTAAGTGCGATTATTGCGGTAATCAGCAGGACTTTAAAAAGGATGCGGAGGTTAAAGAGCTTGAAATAGAGCAAGCCTTCTTACAGGATGCTTCTTGGCGTGATGAAACTACTGCTTACAGATGTGAAAACTGTGGCGCGAAGTTCGTTATCGGGGTGGGGGAATCTGCGGTAAGCTGTCCTTACTGTTCAACCTCACACGTTGTTAAAACGGAAGACCTTGCCGGTATTAAACCAAGCGCGGTTTATCCCTTTTTAATTGATAAAGCGGGCGCTGCATCAGCATCTAAAAAATGGGCTAAAAAACGCCTTTTTGCGCCTTCTTCCTTTAAAAAGAACTTAAAGGAAGAAAACGTTCAGGGCTTATATTTACCTTGCTTTACCTTTGATAGCCAAACTCATTCCGCTTACGAAGGCAGGCTTGGTAAACGCAAAACTCGCACCGTAAGAAGAAACGGCAAAACCTATACGGAAACTTACATTTCTTGGCGCAGGGTAAGCGGTACTTTCGATCAGTTTTTTGATGATATTTTAATTACCGCAGGCGATACCCCGCAAGCAGAATTAAACAAGA
>JAFQBR010000059.1 GCA_017399665.1 Clostridia bacterium
TCTTGACGGAAGCGACACAGCTGTAATTTATACCGTTAAAAAGCTTGATACTCCAGATGAGGCAACAAGTAGCCGTTACGGCTATGAAAAAGAGTATGGCTCTTACGTTATAACAGGCAATATTTTAAAAATGAGCTTTGAAAGTTATGGCGAAATAACTGCAATTTATTCTAACAGAACAATCAATATTGGCGATCTTAACGGAAAAGCATATACACTTAAAGAACCTAAGAAATACTATGACGAATACAACTGGACAACCTTCGTTATGTACGAAAGGGCAGATGGCGAAGGAAAGGGACTGTTTGATATGTACGGTTATTTTTTAACGCCATTTGATTGGTCAATAGAAGGTAATATTTTCAAAATTACCATAGACGGTAATAACGTTGCTCCCGAAAATTCTGCTTATCACGGCGCTGTTCAGTATAGCGGAAGCTATAATAAGTCAACCGATACGTTAAGCGTTGCGTTTATGATGAACGATTACGATCAAATTATGGAATTTAGCGCAAGCTCAATTTTGACGGTATATGCAACTGCAAAAGAGGAGAAATTTTACGGTACGTATAAGGCTTTTGCTGACAATAACCCCGAATACGCCATGTATACGTTGGTTTCTTACGGCAACGGACAAGTAGATATTTATATAGGCGAAGCAGCATATTTAGGTTTTAGTTATACAGTAGAGGGTAACGTTGTTTCTATTGATTATTACGGAATGATTATGACTTTAGTAATAGATGCAAACGGCAATATGTCTGGTTCTTTCTTGGGCATAGAGAGTAATTTTGTTTACGAAGACCAATTGCTTCCCTCAACCGAAATGCCTTATTAAAAAAATTAATAAAAAAATTGAAAGCCGTTCTCGTTTATCGGGGGCGGTTTTTTGTTTTGAACAAAAAAAGTCGAAAGTGGCGATAATCGACCTATAGAATGGCTTTTTGTGAAGTTTTTAACCTTTTATTGTTGCTAAACCATAATAAAAATATAAATTTTTTAAAATATTAACTAAAAAACTCAATAAACTAGTGCAAAATAAAAATTGTTGTGATATAATAATATAAAATAAAAAAGGTAGGTATTAAATATGAGTAAGCTTAAAGAACTTCGTATTGTAGACAACTTTTATCAAACGTCTGCCTTTTATCCAATGCCGACAATTTTAATAAGTACGGTAAGCGAAAGCGGGCAGACAAACCTTGGCGCGTATTCACTATGTTTCCCTTATTACATAGCAGGTAAAGATTATTACGCTATGATTTTAGAATGTAGAAACAGCTCCAATACCGCGCAAAATATTTTAAGAACAAAAAAATGCGCTCTTAACTTTATTTTTGATAACCGCAAGTATTTTAAAGAGGCGGTTAGACTTGGTTTCCCCGGTGAAACAACTGAACAAAAAATGAAAAACTGTATTTTTACTTTAGAAAATAGCAGTTTAGGCGAAGATAGACCGCAAATCGTTACTGAAAGCTATCAAGTGTTTGAATGCACTTGGGATGATAGTTTAGAAGATGCCTTTAACGATAAGCCCGGCGAGCTTGAAGGATACGAACCACCTTACAGAAACTTTAACGGCATAACGAGCAAATTCGGCGCGCATTTTATTTTAAAAATAGATAAAATTTTAATGCACGAAAAATATCATGCATCAATAATAAACGGTGTAAAGAGTAATAACTTCCCCAAAGTTCCCGTTGACTACGGATACAGAGATAGTACGAACTTTTGGTATACAAAATTTTCTCGCCCAATAGCAGAAAAAATTCTTGCAAAAGATAACGGCGACGTAAAGTCTGTAATGTATGCTGCAGAAAGAATTGATCCTGACGTTAAATTTACCGAAGAGGCTTGCGCAAAGCTTACAAAAATCCCAAGAGTTTTCTTAAAGGCTGCGCTTACCCAAATGGTAGATATTGCAAAAAGTGAAGGTATATCTTTAATAGACGAGAAGGCTTTGGATATTATCAACGACAAACGCCGTAAGGAAAAGAAATAGTTTAAAATGCTGTTAATCGACCTATAGGCGGACTTTTTAATAAAAATAAGGGTTTTTTTATGAAGATTTCAACAGAAATAGCATCATGCGCTAGAATAGTTGGCGAAGAAAAAGCTGTGGAGCTTGTTGCAAAAGCTGGCTTTGACGGATGGGATTTATCCCTTTTTCAAATGTGCAAATATAATTGGAGCACAAAGCAACTTGAGCAATCTGACCATCCATTTGCTGGGGCAGAAGCTATTAATTTTACAAAACACCTAGCTCAAATTGCTAAAGATAACGGCATTGTATGCAACCAGTCGCACGCGCCGTTCCCTGTTAGCTGTAAAGGGGTTTGCGATAAATTAAAGCTAGCAATAGAATGCACGGCAGTTGCTGGTGGTGAAATTTGTATAATTCACCCCGATAACGACAAAAGCGCAGAGCAAAATGCTGAAATGTATAACGAGCTTTTACCCTTTGCTAAAGAATGTAAGGTAAAAATTGCAACCGAAAATATGTGGAATTGGGATAACGAAAAAGACCAATCTTCTTTTGCAGCGTGCGCAACGGCTAAAAGCTTTAACGATCATCTTGATGCGGTAAATGATGAATATCTTGTTGCCTGTTTAGATATAGGTCATGCAGAAATGAAGGGTAACGATACCTCTGCTGCTCAAATGATAAAAGCGCTTGGTAGCAGACTTAAAGCACTACATATTCACGATAACGATAAATGGCACGATACACACCAAATTCCATTCAGTATGCAGATTGATTTTACCTCTGTTGCAAGAGCGTTAAAGGAAATAGGTTATAATGGTTACTTTACCTTAGAAGCAGATAGATATCTTAGTGCTTTTAATAAAGATAACGTATTTGACGGGGTAAAAGACCTTGCCTTATCAGCTAAAAGATTTGTTCAGCTTTACAAGAATAGTTAACAAAATGTTTTTAATTTACATACAAAAGCTAAGTAAAACACACTTAGCTTTTTTATTTGCAGTTTTTTTGAAATGTTAGTTAATCGACCTATAGCCCCACTTTTAGTTAAAATTTTACTAAAAAAATCATATTTTTTGGGAAAAGACATAAGGTAAAACGTATTAGAAATTAAAAAAAACAGTAGGAAACGCAATTTTTTTATCGGCTAAGGGCTAATAAAAAATTAAAAAATTTTTTTAGTGCAAAAAGCGTGGATTTTTCTTGTTTTTTGACAAAAAATTGTACGCGTACGCGCGTATATATAGTAATTAAATTTTATTTTAGGAGTTTTTAACTTGCTTTAAAAAGCTCAAAGTGATATAATTTTAACTATGCCAATAAAATTAAACGTAATTTTGATTAAATTAGTTTTTATTCTTGCCTAAAGTGCTTAAAAAAACTTTAATGGAAAAATGTTGGCACAACTAAGGAATTAAGCGCCGAAATAAAAATTACGTGGCGTTTATATAAGACGGAGGAATTAGACATGAAGAAGTGGCTTAAAAAGACGTTAACTGTATTATCTTGTACGTTAATGGTTTTTTGCATCTCTTGCGGGCTTTTTGCCTGTAAGGAACATCCTCACACCTTTGAAGAGATAAGTACAACTGCTACTTGTATCGCAGAAGGCGAAAGGACTTTAGTTTGTGAATGTGGCGCAGTTAAAACTGAGCACGCAGAGAAAATTTCACACGATTTTTCTAAGCAAGATGCCAGCGAAAAGTATTACGCAGGCGGACCTGATTGCGTAGCCGGGGATAAATATTATTATTCCTGCTCTATGTGTGGCTTGGCAGATACAGACAACACCTTTAGCATTGGTGACGGCTTAGGTCATACTTGGAAAAACGTAGAAGATGATAAATACTTAGCTTCTCACGGAACTTGCAGCACGCGTGATATTTACTATCAATCATGCGAAGTTTGTGGCGAAAGGGGAACAAAAATATTTATGGGTAGCGCATTAGGCTCACATAAATGGGTAGAGGTTGTAGATGAAAAGTATTTTGTTTCAGCAGCAACCTGCGTCAGTGGCGCTACATACGAAATGAGCTGTTCTGAATGCGGTAGCGGTGGTGGAGCTCACTTTACTTATGGTGAAGCTACCGATCATACTTACGTAAAATCAACCGTTCCCGTAAGTTGTTTCGTTGACGGATACGATTTATATACCTGTAGCGAATGTGGACATTCGTATGCAGATATGGAAAGCGTAGTAAAAGCACCCGGAGTGCACTCTCACACAGCAGTTGTTACAGAGCCTACTTGTACAACGCAAGGTTACACAACTTACACCTGTACTTGTGGTGACAGCTACGTTGCAGATTATACCTTAGCAGATCACGAATATGAAGATACTATTACTCTTTCTACCTGTTCAGCTCAAGGTTATACCTTACACGAATGTAAGAACTGTGATTACAGCTTTAAAGATAACTTTAAACCTTTAGCAGAGCATCAATTCACTTCA
>JAFQBR010000060.1 GCA_017399665.1 Clostridia bacterium
GTTTAACCAACCCATTGAATATGCTCAAAAAATTGGCGAGCTTACTAACATGTTAGGCGCTGGGCATATTTTAGTTCAAAGACTTGGCGACATTTTAGATGGCAAGAGAACGTGGCAAAAAGAATTATCGCGTTCTAATATTCGCCCATCACTTGTTGATGCAGTTGCTGGTGATATTACCTCTGCAATGCCTTACCGCTCGCTTACGAATATTTTGAACTTTATTATGGCTGTTGATAAGGTTGTTCCCGGCTTTGCTTCACCTGAAACTCTCTTATATTCACCTGAATTAAAGTTCTATTCAAATCGCGTAAAAATGGACGAAGACCTTAATACAAACGTTACAAATTTATATTGCTTAGGTGATTCAAGCGGTTGGACAAGAGGTCTTATGATGGCTTCAGTTATGGGCGTTTATATGGGCAGAAAACTTCTTACGGAAGAAAATATTGAATTTGAAAAAATCTAATAAAAATCTTTGATTTTGAATATTATTATGATAGCATCCAAATTATTTGGATGCTATTTTTTTATTGCATATATTTACTTTTTGCGACAAAGCTTTTTATTTTTTTTAAGTATAAGCCGTGGTATAATATTTTTTGATAATAATAGTTAGCAGGTGATTAAATGAAAATTAAACATAACGTTACGCCTAAAGGATTGTACATTTACTTTGAAGGTGAATTAGACGAGCACCACGCATCAAATGTTCGCGACAAAATTGATTGTCTAATTGATAGATATTCCTCAACTGTCTCAGTTGTTTTTAATATGCGAAATCTTACTTTTATGGATTCAACTGGAATAGGTGTATTGATTGGGCGGTATAAAAAGTTAAAGAATATGAAAATTCCAGCATACATAGAAAATCCGTCATTTTCTGCTGATAAGGTCTTTAGTGTCAGCGGTATTTATAAACTTATTCCTAAGATTTAGCGAGGTGTAAATATGAATAATAAAATGAAAATTACTTTTTCTGCGTTAAGCGAGAATGAAGCTTTTGCAAGAACTGCGGTTGCAGGTTTTGTTATGAGTTTAGATCCAACGGTTGAGCAAATTACTGATATTAAAACGGCAGTTTCAGAGGCTGTTACTAACTGCGTTGTACACGGTTATCCGGATAAAGGTGGTGAAATATTGCTTGAATGCGAGATTGTTAGCGGTGTACTACATATAACGATTAGTGATTTTGGTGTGGGAATATCAAACTTGAGTCAAGTATTAGAGCCATTTTATACTTCAAAACCGCTTGAGGAGCGTGCAGGTATGGGATTTACTATAATGCGTACCTTTATGGATTCTTTTGAAGTGGAGTCAAGCGCTAATAACGGCACGGTTGTAAAAATGAGTAAAACTCTTAAAATCGCTTAAAGGAGAATTATGCTTTCTTATGATCAAACAATGGAATATATTACAAAAGCAAAAAAGGGAGATATTACTGCAAAAACTATTTTAATAACTGAAAATGAAAACTTAATTAAATCCATAGTTTCAAAATTTAAAAACAAAGGGGAAAGTTACGAAGATCTAAGGCAAATTGCCTACGTTGGCTTTATTAAAGCCATAAATAATTTCGATATGTCCTACGGTGTTTGTTTTTCTACTTATCTTGTGCCTATGA
>JAFQBR010000061.1 GCA_017399665.1 Clostridia bacterium
AATTTTAAACCATCTGGAGTATGTGCATAATCGACAAATATTTTTATTGTATCATTCACCCGTTCCATTCTACCTTTAATGGTTGGCGGATTACAAAGATAAGTTGCAATATCTTTGGTTTTTGCACCTAACAAGGCGCAAGTTGTTGCTGTTGCCAAAATATTATAAAGATTAAATCGGCCTAAATAGGAATTTTCTATTTCATGCAAGCTGTCAAATAGATTTATCATAAAGTTCATTCCATTTTCATCTTCATTATAATCAATAGCGAATACGTCTGCAGGATTTTCTATTCCATAAGTTATCATACCCCTTCCACGCATACAACTTATAAGCTGCCCCGTTAAATCATCAATGTTAACTACTGCCAACTTTGAATTTTTAGCTTTAAACGCACTAACTTTTGTTTTTCTATACTCATTAAAACTTTCAAAAAAGTCAAGATGCTCTGGCGTACAGTTTGTAAAAACGGTAACGTCAAACTTAAAATTTGCTTTATTATAGTAAATAGCGTGCGCAGAAAGTTCCATACATACAGCCTGCATTCCACTATTTACCATATCACTCATGGCACTATATAAAGTTGGCGTATCAGGTGTTGTAAAGCCTGTTTCAAGGTGTTTATCCGCATATTCAATGCCAAAAGTGCCAATTTTTCCACAAGGAATACCGCATTTATTTAAAACAAAAGAAATAAGCTCGCAAACTGTCGTTTTTCCGTTCGTTCCAACAACGGCAATTTTTCTTAATTTTTTTTGCGGACTTTTATAAAAATTATCACATGCAATGCCTATACTTTCTCTTACGTTTTTAACAATAATTTGCCCTACGGAACAATTATTGACGTACTCCTCACTAATTATAACGGTCGCTCCCCTTCTAATTGCATTTTTAACGTAATTTACACCGTTTGTTCTATTCCCTTTTATGCAAAAAAAAGCCGAACCAGCTTTACAATCACTGTCTTTAATGCAAATGCTCGTTATTTCAGTATTTTCCTCTATCCCAAACGATTCGTAAATTAAATTAGCAAAAACCTCTTTTATATTCATTTTAAATCACCGTTTTTATATTTTTAGCCTTAATTATTTCATTAAAAATGTTTTTACATATTGGCGCAGCAACTGTTGAGCCATACTGTCCGCCAACAGGCTCGTCTATTATAACCAGCGCAAGATACTTTGGCTCAGTTGCAGGAAAAAAGCCTACAAAAGACATAATATATTTACCAACGCTGATAATACCATTCTCGTATTTTTGAGCCGTTCCCGTTTTTCCGCCAACCCTATATCCATCAATGAAAGCCTGTTTACCACTTCCGTCAGCAACTACACTTTCTAAGCATGAGGCAATATACTTAGATGAATTTTCACTTATAACTCTATCTACCGCAACAGGATAATTTCTTATTACCGCATTACCATTACTATCATAAATTTCTTCCAGCAAATACGGTTTATAGTAAATTCCACTATTTACGGCAGATGCAACGGCGCAAGCTAATTGTATTGGTGTAACAGCTATAGTTTGTCCAAATGCAATTCTGGCAATATCGCCCTCAGTTACGGCGCTTTCCGGTATCAGCATACCTATAGCTTCGCCTTGAAAATCTATCCCCGTTGCCTTACCAAAATTAAATTTATTTATGTATTCGTACATTTTACTTTTACCAAGCGAAAGCCCAATATCTACAAATATCGGATTGCAACTATTATTTAAAGCAAGCGCTAAGTTTTCGTTTGCGTGTTTTCCGTTGTTATGCGTTGACCAACATTTAATTTTTCTACCTAATACATAACGATATCTTGAAGAGGGAAAAACGTATTCAGGCGAAAAAGCTTTGCTATTTCCTAAATAGTATTCTTCTATATTCGCACTAGCCGTTATAACCTTAAAAGTAGATCCCGGCTCGTATGAATCAGTAATAAATCCATTTCTTCCAAGACTCATTAGGCTTTCAACATCATCCCTTGGTAATTCATTTAAGTTATACGAAGGCTTTTGAGCCATAGCAAGTATTCGACCGGTAGAAGGCTCTAAAACTATTACTTTAGCACTTTTAGGAGTATATTCTTGCATTGCAATTTGCATTTGATTTTCGCAAATTAACTGTATTTCGTAATCAATAGTCAATTTCACGTTTAAACCGTCGACTGCCGGAACATAGGTAGGATATTTTGATAAGTTAGTTCCGGTTAAATCACTTTCATATAAAATTTCTCCGTCTGTACCCTGTAAATAGTCGTTATAGTACTTTTCGATACCGCTTTGTCCGCTTCCGTCAGAGGAAATAAATCCAAGCGTTTGACAAAGTGCGCTATCAAAAGGATAATAGCGAGAATTATCAATAGAAAAATAAACACCGCTTAAATTATATTCTTGTAGCTCATTTATTTTTTCTTTGCTTATTTGAGAAACAACGAGCACCTCCGACTTATTTGAGTTAACTTTATTTAACAGTTTTTCATAATTTAAATCAAAAAGCGAGCATAATTTTTTACACACGTCTTCTGCGTCATCAACGCAACGCGGTCTTACGTAAACTGCATAAGTTCCTTCATCACCTGCCAAAACAACGCCGTTAA
Source organism: Clostridia bacterium (assembly GCA_017399665.1). The sequence goes on from JAFQBR010000061.1 coordinate 2,586, forward strand.
TATCCGTTATATCCCCTCTTTTAGCTTTTACCGGTAATTCACGAGTCCATTGGTCAATCGCTTTTTCGCGAAGCTTGGCTCCATCTACAACCGTTACAGCAAATGTTTTACATAAAATAAGTAAAAAAAGAAAGGTTATTGCAAGTATTCCTGCAAATAACCTCTTTCGTAATTTTAATATTGAAAAATCGTTATTAATGTTTTTTACCCTCCATTTGGGGTAGTAAAACTAATTAACCTTTAATCATTCCCATTTCTTCAGCGCGACGAACAATTTCTTCATCAGAGCTAACAACGTTGTATTCAGCGTGTAAAGCTTGCGTTTCTTCTTGTAAGATTTCGATACGAGCTTCCTGTTCTGTGATACTATTGTTCATGTTTCTGATAAGTCTGGTATTCATGATGATTAAACTGAAAATAGTTAAAACTACCAACGCATATACTGCGATCATAATTTTACCTTTTGTATTTATCTTATATGCTGTTTCTTCATCTTCTTCAACATTAGACTGCTCTTTATCGTTAAGATCTTCATAGATATATTTTCTATCTTTTCCAACAAACTGCATTGTCGTAGGAGAAGGATAAAGGTCCATATCGTTACGGTTGACCGTTTGTTCGCTTGCAACGTCAATCATTTGCTCGAAATCAGCAGTTGAAGTTTTTGTTTGAGTGTTTTCTCTTTGCATATAGTCTTCTCTTGCGTATGCGTTTTGTGAAACTGTCATAGCAGGATCGTAATCAACGTAATCATCAGCGTAGCGAGTTTTTGTTGTATTTTTATACTGCTTTTCGTAATTAATCATATTCCTCTCCTTTTTAAATTATTCGCTATTATATGACTTTAAGTCTTTATAGTGTGCATAATTAATTAAAAAAATTATAATTTTTCGATAACGCGAAGCTTGGCACTTAAACTGCGTGAATTCAAATTTCTCTCCTCTTCGCTTGCTATTATCGGTTTTTTGGTGAGTATTTCCACCTTTTTGCTTCTACCGCATACGCATACGGGAATACTTCTATCACAAGTACAACCTGTTGCTAAATCAATAAAAGCATGTTTTATAATTCGGTCTTCAAGTGAATGGAAGGTGATAACCGCAAGCCTTCCGCCTTTGTTTAGTTTTTCCGCAATATCGTGAACGGCTTCGTCAAGGCCGGCGAGTTCTCCGTTTACTTCGATTCTTATTGCCTGGAAGGTACGTTTTGCGGGGTGTCCGTCCTTCTTGAACTTAGCAGGAATACTCCTTTCTATTATGGATACTAATTCTCCAGTTGTCGTTATAGGCTTTTTAGCCCTTTCCGCTACTATATTGCGCGCAATATTTGCAGAAAATCTTTCTTCGCCGTATAAATATAAAATGTCTTTGATTTTCTTTTCGCTATATTCGTTAACAACCTCGTATGCAGATAAAGTAGCTTCAGCATTCATTCTCATATCAAGTCTTACGTCGGTAGACATATAGGAAAAACCTCTGCTACGTTCGTCTAACTGATAACTTGAAACGCCTAAATCAAGCAATGCTCCGTCGATTTTTTCAATTCCAAGTGAGTCCGTTATGCTTTTAAAATTTTTAAAATTATCGTGAACCAAAGTAGTTTTGCCTTCAAATTCTTTTAACCTTTCCCCTGCTACCTGTAAAGCAGTAGTATCAAGATCTGTTGCTAAAAGGCGACCACCATTTGATCTTTTTAATATCTCGTAAGAATGGCCAGAGCCACCTAAAGTTCCGTCAAAATAAAGTCCGTCACTTTTTAGGTTAAGCGCTTCCATGCACTCTTCGAGCATTACTGGAACGTGTGAGAATTTCATGATTAGCCTTTAAGTTTCTTATTAAGAATGTCCATATTCTGGGCATGAGTTCTTTTGCTTCTCTTGCTTTCTCTTAGTTCCTTAGTCATAATTGATAATTTATTTCCCATACCAACTGTAACTATATCTTTGTCAAGGCCGGCAAATTCAACCAAAATATCAGGTATCCTTACCCTGCCGTGCTTATCTTCGTTAACTTCAAAAACTGAAGAAGTATATTCTAAAAGAGCTTCCTGTTCGTCCTCATCGAATTCGCTGATGCTGTTTTGTAGCTTGTTAAGCTGTTCTTCAACTATTCTTACAGGCAGAACGTTAATAACTCCGTCAAGGCCTTTTGCAAAATAAAAAGTGCTCCCTAATTCGGTTTTGAAAGGAGTTGGAATTCTTATTCTGTTGTTATCATCTTTCTGATGTGAAAATTCACCAAAAAACATATGAAAACACTACCTCGACTTTATGTTGTCTATATTGTAACACATATCTTGACCAAATGCAACCATTTTTGAACAATTTTGACCAATTTTTTATTTTTTTATAAAAAAATTATTACCATAGCATTTTTCAGCCCTAAAAATACTTAAAAAAGACTTTTTTCATCCTGTATTTACCCGAACCAACAAATTTTACCTGTAAAATTTTTGAATCACTTGTTTGCTTTGGTAAAATTTTTTGAAGCTGATAAATAACTTCATCCACTCCATCATAAATTTCAGCTTGTGGAAAAAGCTGTTTAATTTTATCTTTTATAAAGATATAGTGGGTGCAACCTAAATATATTTTTGTTAAATTTTTGTCCTCTTTAAATATTGCACAGTCCACCCTATCTAAGTGAAAAATATTTTTTTCTATATCTGATGCAAGGTTTTCACACCCAACCACAATATGCGAACATTTGTTCGCTAATCGACCTATAGCCCTACTTTTTGACGTTTTTTGCGTACAAAAAAATTTTACATTATTCCTCTTTTCCTTAAACATTTTTTTCACGTTTGGCCGCACGAAAAGCACCGGTATTTTTTTGTTTTTTATAAAAATTTCTCTGCCTATAACGGACATTGTATTACATGCTACAATAAGCAATTCTACCCCTTGTTTAAGGGCATGCTCTAATGCCTTTTTACAATAACTTTTAATCAAGCTCTCTGGCTTATTTCCATAAGGAACGTGCTTGCAGTCACTTATGTAAACATAAGTGTTTGAAGGAAATTTTTTCACAATTTCTTTCATCACGGCAATCCCGCCTACACCACTGTCACATATTCCAATTTTCATTATTTACACTTTCCTATTTAACAAAAAATGCAAAAAAAATTAATTTTATGTTTTTTTGCTCAAAAATAGTTAAAAAATTAAAAAGTTTTAAAAAAAAGTGTGTTTTTTTTCTTGCAATAACTTTAAAGATATGCTAAAATATCATGTAGATAATTATGTAACTTAAGGAGATAAATAAAGTGCCTAACATTAAATCCGCTATTAAGCGCGTTAACGTAAACAAAAAGAAAAATGAAATTAATAAAAGTGCAAAGTCAGAAGTTAAAACAGCTTTAAAGAAATTAAATGCTCTTATCGAAGCTGGTGATGTAGCTGCTTGTGAAGCTGCTTTCAGAGAAATCTGCAGCGTTTTAGACAAAGCTGTTGCAAAAGGCATTATGCATAAAAATACTGCTGCAAACAAGAAGTCAGGTTTTGCAGTTAGAATTAACGCTTTAAAGGCCTAATTAAAAAGATTAATTTTTTTCTTCCGCTTGCGACTTAGGCGGAAGATTTTTTTGTATAATTTTTTATCAAAAAATTATACTATTTTAAGGAGGATAATATGAAACCATTAGATTTAAATTTAGATAACTTTAAGCAAACCATTGCTTCAGACCGCCCTGTTCTAGTTGATTTTTGGGCTGTTTGGTGCGGTCCTTGCAAAATGCTTTCACCCGTTGTTGATGAAATTGCAGAAGAAGGTGGCGACTTTATAGTTGCAAAGGTTAACGTAGATGAAAATATGGAAATTGCAAGAGAATACGCTATCAGCGCCATCCCTACCCTTATGGTATTTAAAAACGGCGAATTAAAAAACAAATCTGTTGGCGTTATTTCTAAAGAAGAAATACTTAATTTATTAAAGGTATAATCATTTAATTCTTAATAACAAAAGCACACCACTTTTTAAAAGTTAGGTGTGCTTTTTATTTGTGCTAAAATTTAGTTAGATATTATTTTGCCCTTCTTTTGACAGTTAACTACTTCAGTCATAATTAAAACTAAAAGACCAAAAATCAGCAAGAAAAAAGGATATAACGATATATTTATACGACGAGCTATCGCACCGAAAATTAAAGGCGTGAAGGTACTTCCTGTATACGCGCTAGCCATTTGAATTATAGAAACTATCCTATACCCCATTCGCCAGCCGTTCACACTACCTATTGCAAAGCTCATTATATAAGGACTTATAGTAACCCCTACGCCCCAAAAAGAATGTAGCCAATTCATGTGCCTTGCTTTATAATGCAGGGCTACATAGTTATTTAAAGCAGCATCTACCCCACCTGCGCCAAGTCCGTACGGTACAGCAAGAATGCAGAGCCAAATAAAAGAATTTGCAAAGGAAAAACCTAAAAGTGCCACAGCCGTCATACCAACGCTTATTGCAGTTATAAGTCCCGCTCCAATATTTTTTGTTATTTTATCTGATAATAGGCTTGAAATAATAGTTCCAATTGATATAATCATAGAAACTATTCCTGCATAAGAGATAGGCGAGGAAAATTCCTCACTAATCACAGGCCAAGCCGAGCCCAAAAGTGAGTCTGGCAACCCTAAGCTTATAAAGGCAAGATAAATTATTGCAAGTAATAATGAAAACATATTTAATTCCTTAAAATGTCAATGTCAAATACTTGTACATTATACTCCATTTATTAAAAGATTTCAAACAAAAACCATTAAGCTTTAAATAACGATTAAAAATTTTTATACCCCTCAATTTTTATTAATCTTAGTTGCTCATAACTATATGATGATAGCGGTCGATTATAAGAATTAGAGCTATGAGCGCTTAATAACGGCTCATTAGCCCTAAACGCCGTAATTATAGCTGTATGGTAAAATCCCGCATTGCTGTTACCAAATTGGATAAAATCGCCAATTTCAAGCTCCATTTTAGAAGCTAACTTACCAAACGGTCCAACTCCATTTCCAACCCCACCGTTTGTTAAATTATTTGCTAGTAAAAAATTACAAAAAAATTCCAAACAATGAAACAAGAATATCAAGATTTAAATATTTAAAATATTTTATGTATAAAATAATACCTTTTGTAAACACTAATAGTGAAAGAAAGGAGTGCCT
>JAFQBR010000062.1 GCA_017399665.1 Clostridia bacterium
CTTTATTCGGGTTACGTACGGCAAGTACGCGCCCCTTCATAAATGCTCCTTATCGTGCCACTAACTCGCATCTAAACCTTATTTACCGCAAAAGATACTTAAGTGGCAACATTCGCAAAATTTACGTTTTGGCTAAGTTACGTACGATAGTTGCGCGCCTTTCGCCAAATCCGCATTTTTAAACCACTAACTTGCATCTAAAACTTATTTACCATAAAACTTGCTACTTAGTAATATAGGCGACAGCTTAGCTTTAAAAAACTTATAATAAATATAAAAGTGGGGCAATAGGTCGATTATTCGCTTGTTTTCGCCCTAAAAAATATGTGTAATTATGAAAAAAAGAGTATTTTTAATTGTTTTGGATAGCGTTGGTATTGGAGAACTTCCTGATGCCGAAAATTGGGGCGATAAGGGAAGTAATACCTTAAAAGCTATTCGTTATCACGAAAAATTTAATTGCCCAAACTTACAAAAAATGGGGCTTTTCAATATTGAAGGCGTAGGTGGTGGGGTAGATAATCCTACCGCAAGCTTTGCGCGCATGGCAGAAAGCTCTTTGGGTAAAGATACAACTATTGGACATTGGGAAATTGCAGGCGTAATTTCGCCCGCTCCACTTCCTGTTTATCCAAACGGTTTTCCTGAAGAGGTTATTAGTGAGTTCGAAAGACTTACCGGCAGAAAGACTATTTGTAATAAGCCCTATTCAGGCACGGAAGTTATTAAAGATTATGGCGAAGAGCATATTAAAACAGGCGCTTTAATCGTTTATACTTCTGCAGATAGCGTGTTCCAAATTGCCGCTCACGAAGACCACGTTCCCATTGAAGAACTTTACCGCTATTGCGAAATCGCGCGCGAAATGCTTAAGGGCAAACACGGCGTTGGCAGGGTTATTGCGCGCCCCTTTGCAGGGGATTATCCATTTGTTAGAACTCCGCGTCGCCACGATTATTCTCTTCTTCCCCCAGCAGTTACAATGCTTGATTTATTAAAGGAAGAGGGTAAGGCTGTTATTTCAGTTGGTAAAATTTACGATATTTTTGCTGGTCGCGGACTTACCGAAAGCAATCGCATTAAAAACAATGCAGACGGTATGAACGTTACTATTGCTAAAGCCTCAGAGCAGTTTGAGGGACTCTGTTTTACTAACCTTGTTGATTTCGATATGGTTTACGGCCACAGAAACGATGTTGCAGGCTATGCAAACGCAATGAGTGAATTTGACGCTCAGCTTCCCGAACTTCTTGCTAAAATGACAAGTGAAGATATTTTAATTATAACGGCAGACCATGGTTGCGACCCTGCAACCCCATCTACCGACCACTCAAGGGAGCATACTCCAATGCTTATCTACGGTGAAAAAATCAAGTCAGGGGTGGATTTAAAAACCCGTTCTTCATTTGCAGATATTTCTGCAACCGTTTTAGAATATCTTGGCGTGGCACAAGGTGAATCTAAGGGTAAATCCTTCTTAAAGGAAGTTTTGAAATAATATTTAACGAATATTAAATTTAGCGAGGTGTTTTTTATGACGGATAAAGAACTAATGCTACTAGCGGAAGAGGCGAGATTAAAGGCTTACGCTCCTTATTCGGGCTTTAAGGTTGGTGCAGCTTTGCTTGCTAAAAGTGGCAAGGTCTATCTTGGTTGCAATATAGAAAATGCGGCGTATACACCAACTAACTGCGCAGAACGTACAGCGTTTTTTAAAGCTGTAAGTGAAGGCGAGTTTGAGTTCGAAAAGATTGCCATTGTTGGCGGTAAGGAAAAACCAAGTGAGCTTGTTGCTCCTTGCGGTGTTTGCCGTCAGGTAATGGCAGAGTTTTGTAACCCTAGTTTTGAAATTGTTCTTGGCAACAGTAAAAACTTTAAAAAACTTACCTTGGGCGAAATGTTGCCTTGTTCGTTTACTCCTAAAAACTTGGAAGATTAAAATAATAAAAATACTGAAAAGTGCCCCTATAAGTCGATTATTGGCACTTTTTCGGTTTTAATAAGGGTGATACGTATGAGAATGTATGATATTATAAAGAAAAAACGCGACGGCTTTGCGCTTACAAAAGAAGAGATAGACTTTTTTGTAAACGGCTTTGCGAAAGGGGAAATTCCCGACTATCAAGCATCCGCTTTATGTATGGCAATATACCTAAAGGGAATGAA
>JAFQBR010000063.1 GCA_017399665.1 Clostridia bacterium
AATGTTTAAGACTGACAAGGAAAATTATGAAAAATACTGGGATGGTAAGTTGAAAGATGGTTCTGTTGATGATAGTGGAGCTATCGCATCTGAATATAAGGGCGTTTTGAGGACTTTGGAAGTTTACGAAGAAATACTTAACCCCAGCAATAACTTTAACCATAAGCAATCTAAGGATGATGACTTTACAACTGCACAATTTAGATTCTTAGACGGTGAAACTAAGATGATGTTCAACGGTGACTGGATTGTTCAAGAAATGGTTAAGAGCAATAGTTACACCAAAGAAGAAACTGCAGACGTAGCTTTCATGAGAGCTCCTATTATTAGCTCAATGGTAGAAACAATGCCTATGTGGACTGAAGCTGAAAACGTTCACTATACAACCGATCCTACTAGCCTTGGTGAAGATGCAGGTATACCTTTAAGTGCCGAAAGAAAAGCAGCTTATGAAAAAGCTTTAGTTGCAATTATCGATTATATTGATGGTGTTACCAACGTTGCACCTACTAATGTAGATGGTATTATTGTTAGCGAAGAAGATATTGCTCGTGTACGCGAAGCAAGAAGCATTACTCCTTCAATGAGTGATTCACATATTATGGTAATTCCTACCTGTTCTGATCAAATTGAATTAGCGAAGAAGTTTATTAAATTTATGTATTCAGAAAAAGGTATTGCTCTTTACTCAAGCAACGTATATGGCACAGGTCTTCCTATAAATTACTCTGAAGGTGAAATTCAATCTTTAGTAGGTGATTCAGCACTATTAAAGTCAGCTTATAGCATGCTTGGCGAAGGATCATATTTAACATTCTATTCAGGCGGTAAGAATTCATTATTTACAAACGGCGGTTTAAAGCCTACCTTCCGTTCTGACGGTAAATCTTTTATTGAGTGTATGACTGCTTCTGCTGCATCTAATTACGAGGGTGCTTATACTTTCTATAATAAGAGCGTAATGCAAATCATTACTGCATGGGATACTATTTACTCTAAAAGATAATTTTTTAAGGAGACAATGATGAAAAAACTTAAAAAAGTTTTACTTTTATCGTTGGTGTTAGCGTTTAGTTTTCAGGCTGCAAGTGTTAACGCTATGTCGGGAACAAAAAAAGCAGATACACCTCAAATAAGCATTTGGGGAACGTATTCGCTTGCAAAGGTTATTAAAGATCCTGCATACAATCACAATAATGTTCAACTTGCACCTGAAATTGACGTGGCTTGCGCTAATGGTGAGGGTGAAAGTGCTCAAATTATCATTACAACAGGTAATAAAGGCATTGATGAATACTATGTTACAACAGCGGATTTAAAAAATGAAAACGGCGATATTTTTAAAGCTGAAAATGTTGAAGTATTCCATCAATGGTATTCTTATATTCAATATAAATCACACATGATGGATAAAACGGCTAATTTAAATGCCGATCATTTCCCATCTGCTCAAACTGATAAAGATTCTGAATTTGCACCATACACGCCAGATGCTTTAATACCTCAAAAATATTCTATTAAAGCAAAAGAAAATCATATTGATGCAAATGCTAACCAAGGTATAACTTTTGATTTTCACGTTCCTAGCGGAACGCCTGAAGGTACTTATACGGGTAATTTTGTCTTAAATCTAGATGGAAAAGAACACTCAATTCCCGTTTCGTTATACGTTTGGGCTTACGATGTAACTGAAACTCATGGAATAAGTCTTTGGGATATTTCTGCTGGACAGGATTTCTGACACTGTTTCCACAACGTCAACGCAATATTCATCCAGAGAATAGTTGCGGCTCAGATGATAATTGGTGTGAGAACCGTCATAGTCGACAGCCAGACC
>JAFQBR010000009.1 GCA_017399665.1 Clostridia bacterium
AAGCTTATTGTAAATAAGGTTTAGATGCGAGTTAGATTGACAAAAGCGAGCATTGACTGAAGGGAGTGTACTTCTTGCGTACATGACCGAAGGCAAGCGCAAGCTTTTGCCGATATAACGAAGCATATAAAGCTTATTTTTTTAGCCTTTTAAGCCCCCAGCAACAGTATTCTCCATAATCGTTTCTTGGAAACAACAAAATAGAATAAGAATTGGAACTATTGACATTATAATTGCGCAATAGTAAATAGGAACGTTACTTCTATGCTCTTGTACTATTTCGAACTGATAAATACCAAGCGCTAAAGTAGGATACTGTTTTAAATATAGGAATGGCGTCATATAGTCATTCCAAATACCAATACAAGAAAGAATTGCTATTGAAACGATAGCAGGCAATGCTTGAGGAAGGATAATTTTCCAATAAACCGTCCAATCGGTTGCGCCGTCTACAAAGCCAGCTTCCGCATAGCTCCAAGATACCGAACGGAAAAAACCATGAAGAATAATAAAGTTAAAGCCAAAACCACCGGCGTAAAGAGCAAGAATACCTATGGGGTTATCGAACTGCAAATCTTCAACAACAAGTTTATACATTGCAGGTAAGTTACCAACAATAGGGATAATCATGGTAAAAATTGCAATACGGTAAATAATTTTTGTACCCCAGAAAGGATATTTTGCAATTATGTATGCCGTTGCACTTGCAACCATTACAGCAACCAACGTACCAGAGAAGGTTAACCATAAGCTATTAAAAATCATGCCTATCATGGTTGCATTACCGATTTTAAATTCACTAAACGCTTTTACGTAGTTATCGAATAACCATTCTTTAGGAAGTGCGAAAACCGTTTCGTAATATTCATCATCTGTTTTTAAAGAGCTAAGTATTGCCCAAAAGAATGGGAAAATTATGGAAACCGCATACAAACTAAAGAAAATAAATACTATTGTGAATACTATTTTTTGAGCTAAAGTTAATTTTTTAAATCTTTTTAACATCACTTTGCCCTCCTTAATATTCAACGTCTTCAAGGACTTTGCCAAGCAACCATTTTACAACGATTACTAAGGGGAAGCCTATTGCAGTAAACACAAGACCTATTGCAGCGGGATAATAATAAGATTGACCTTGAACTTGGTCAAAAATAAAGTAACCGATAGTCATTGTTTTAAACTGACCTTCAGTAAACAATAGGATAGGGCCAGAGTTAGTAAACAGACCAGCCGTTGCAAATACAAGTAAGGTACTTAATGTTGGCCAAATAAGAGGAACTATTATTTGCACAAGCTCACGCGTCATAGAAACGCCGTCTAATTTTGCATACTCTAATATATCTTGGGGTATTCTGTGAATTGCACCCGTAAATAATACTATGTTAGAGCCAAATCCCGTCCAGAATACGTAAAATAGAATGGTTTTCATGCTGTACGCTTCATCTGTAACCCATTCAATATCCACCGTTTTTCCCGTAAGCCAAGAAAGGAAGGTGTTAACCGGACCGCTACCGTCTAGTATGTATTTAAATAGAGTAACCAATACTACTGCAGATATGATTGAGGGCAAGAAAAATACAACCCTAAAAAACTTTGCAAACAAAATCTTCTTATATAAATAATAGGAAAAAAGAAGTGACGTTGGAAGCCCTATTAACGTCCCCACCACAAACAGTAGCATGGTATTTTTTACTGCAAGGCCAAGCTCTTTTTCGGGAATCATTAGTTCGCGGAAAAATCTTTCAAAGTTTTTAAAAGTCCAAATAATACCTTCTGAAGTATTTAGACGGAACGCCATAAGAATTGAGTCTATATTTACGTATAGCCAAAAAACGGCAAATTGTATAAGCCCAACGCTAAGCATAAGCCCAATGAATATTCCACGCTGAATCTTTCGGCTATGAAAACCGGACTTTTTCTTATTCGGCATTGAAGCGGTTGTGTTAACGTCCATTTTTTATCCCTCTAATAAATAATAGTATATCAAGCGGAAAAGCACTAACCTTTCCGCTTGTTTTTTTTGCTTTTTATTATAAAAAACTACTCTATAGGTCGATTATTAATATATTCGACCAAAAAACTTATTTAGCTTACTGAACTTGATCCATAAAATCTTGCCATGTTTGACCAAGTAAGGTTTTTTCTCTTTCTAAGTAAGAGTAAGCAGTGAACGTGCTATCCTTTTTACCTAAAGCAACTTCAGGCTTTTCATTTGTAACGTAAGTTTCAAGACCTGCTCTGTAACGAATAGGATCGCGTGAAGAAGTAAAGATATAAGTGATTTCGCCTTCAGCTATTTTGTTAACTGACTGACGGAACATAGAAACATCACCGTTATAAGTAAAGTCGGTTGCGTTAACTACGGGAAGGTAACTCTTTGTTTCCTGTAAAATAATTTGAATACCTTCGTCGCTATACATAAAGCGTAAGAAGTCGATTGCTAAATCTTTGTTAATACTTACTGCTGGAATGGCGCCGATAGCGCTGTTTGCAAGCGTATACGTATATGCTCTTGCTTTTTTAACTGCGTTAAATAGGTTTTCAGACACACCATCAACAGAGGTGTTACCGCTATCGATAGCCCTAACAATTTCTGCAAGCTTAGCGTCTTTTTCAGCAGCAGTTGCGCCTAAAGAAACAGAATAATCACTTTCTAGCTTTTCGCTTAATTTTGAAATAATGGGAGTTTTAACCATTTTTAAATTTGTTTGATATTTTGAACCTTCCATTTCCCTTTCAAGCCAGTCGCCCGTAACGTACATACATGCTCTGCCCTGTAAGAAATATTTTTGTGATTCGTTAAACTTATTGCCCATACTTGAAGTATCACAATATCCGTTTGTTCTTTTAATAAGTTTTTCTAGCATTTGGTATGCTTCTAGCTTACCAGTGGGTTGATATGCTTCTTGATTATAAACACCGTTTCTTCTTACTGTGTTAAATTCTTCCCAAGCAACGTCTCCGCCATATTGAGCAATCCAAGTATAGTAAAGATAACGCCAATATTCAATTGCTTCACCACTATACATAAAGGGATAAACTGTGTAAGTAAGACCACCAACGGTGATTTTTTTGTTTGCTTCAACAATAGCGTCGCATAAAGCAATTAGCTCGTCTGTCGTTGCAGGCTCGCTCCAATTACCTTCGCCAAGCACGCTGTTAAGCGCGTCTACGTTTAAAACAAGTGAACAAGGACCTGATGGTGAAGGTACTGTGTAATATTTGCCGGCAAATTGAGTACGGTCACCGCCGTAAGTCATTTCTTCAATAAGCTCTGGGCGGATTTTATCTTTAATTAAAATATTTTCTTCGTTAGCACCTGCTTTTGGTTTAGAGTTATAAAGCTCAGACATATCTGCAAGTGAGCCGTAAGTTTCGCATAAGCTACCTACGCTAAGACCGTCTACAAAGAAAATGTCGTGTGGGGTAACGTTTGTTTGGAAAGCTGTAACTGCTTCGTCACGAACAAGAGCGTCGCACTTAACGTTTACTTCAACGCCGGGATTGTGAGCTTCGTATGCTTTTTCGAGCGCAGTAATCCAAGTTGCACCGTAGCCACCTTCGAATGATGCGATTGAAAGCACGCCCTTTGTGCCCTCTTCTTCGCCACCAGCGCTACATGCAGTTGCGCCAAAAACCATACCTAAAGAAAGAACTAAACAAAAAATTTTCTTTAATGATTTCATTTTTCACCTCTAATCTTTAATTTGGGTATTTGCTACCTTTTTTCTTATTATAACATAGCTTTTTGCCAAGTTCAATAGATTTTTTTTGGATTTTTATTGTTTTATTAATAAAAAGTAAAAAAAATCACACTAAACTATTGACTTTTTTAATTTGCTATGATATTTTTTTTATATGAAAAAAATAAATAATACCAATTCCCCCTTTAACAGAATAAACAATCAAAAATGGTTTCGCCCACGCGGATACTATATGCACGCGTATAATAATTTTGATATGACAATGCACAGCCACAACCGTATTGAAATTATGTACGTTACGAAAGGGGAAATACAAATTGAATATCAGTCGGATGAAAAAGTAGAAAAGATTACCGTATTACCCAATAACTACGTATTTATCGACTCTAACGTTCCACATAAACTACGCGTTAATAATATTGCGACTAATATTTATAATATTGAGCTTTCTTTAACAGATTCACAAGATCCTTCTTTTACAATTTTAGGAGTTTGCAATAAAGAAAACTACGTAAGCGCTTTTTTTGAACAGGCAAAAAACGTTTTTGTTTGTAGTGATGACGGAATATTTTTACAAAACCTTTTGCTTATACAAAAATATATTGGTAACGATATAAACGTTTTAGAGGATAGCTATATAAATTATCTTTTAAGCGCTCTTATTATTTTACTTGCAAAACAATACAAGCAAACAAAAAAACACATTTCAGGTATAAGCTACGTAAATACAGCCATTAACTATATTTATGAAAATTACAACCGTGACATAACGCTTACCGACCTTGCAAACCTATGCGGAGTTTCGCCAAACTATTTAAACATTTTATTTACAAAAAGCTTCGGTCATACCGTTAAGGAATACGTAAATAAATACAGAATTTCAAGGGCGACTCTTTTACTTGCTACAACAAACCTACCCATTGACGAAATACGTGCACAGGTTGGTTATCATAATAAAATAAGCTTTCACCAAAACTTTTTAAAACACGTTGGTAAGCCACCAAAAAAATACCGTCAAGAGCTACGTTCTTCAAACATTGCAAAAACACACGCAGAAGGTGGCGTGAACACATATTGGAACAATTAAAAGCATTTTAAAGTAACAAGCAACTGCTAAACTATTTTTTTTAGTTTACAGTTAACTGTTGTTTATAGTATTACCATCAAACAAAAAAACACCCTACGTTTTGTCGGGTGTTTTTTTGTTTTTGTGCGTTTATCGACCTATAGCCCTATTTTTTGCTTTTTTTGTTTTTTATGTTTTCTTCAATTCTTTTCCCTGCGTGGCATGGCATAACAGAACTCATTCTATATTCTTTTATGGTTCTTCCAACCTCTTCAAACATATCAACCGTATCCTCTTCCGTAACGTAATTTACTGCCCTGTCTTCACTAATACCAATGCTTTCTGCCGTTTTAGCAGCGTCAATATTTGCTGCTAAAAATAAAAATTCCCAACCGTGATTTTGCTCTTGTTTTCTTATCATATCTTTAATTTGGTTATGGCTATATTCTTGGCTTGCATTCTCTTGTCCGTCCGTTGTAATAACAAACATGGTGCGCTCGGGAAGGTCCTCTTTGCGGGCATATTTATGAATATTGCTTATATGCTTAATCGCCCTGCCAACAGCATCTAAAAGAGCGGTACAGCCACCTACTTGATAGTCTTTTTTTGTTAACGGCTGTATTTGATTTAACTCCTTTCTGTCGTGCAGCACTTCAGAAGTATTAGAAAACAACACTGTAGAAATATAGACAGTTCCCTCTATTACCTTTTGTTTTTCTATCATGGCGTTAAATCCGCCAATGGTATCATCTTCCATTCCACCCATAGAGCCACTTTTGTCTAAAATAAATACTAACTCCGTTATTCCGTTAGTGGGTTTTAGTCCGCCACAGTTTACTGCAATTTGTTTACTCATAATAAAATCTCCTTAAAAAAAATGTAGTTGCAATTTTTTGTTTGCAACCACATTATAAAGGATTTTTATTTACTTTTGGTCAATCGTTGATTTACTTATACTCCCAAGCAAACTTGGTCAAATTTAAACAACGTTTCGTTAATAACAAAAATATCATATTCCTTATTAATTAAAAAATATTCTATAATAATGTCGAATTTGCTACTCTTTGAAAGTGTAAAGCCTACGGTAGAAAGCAAACGCAACGTTTCATCTAGCGAAAGTTCCAGCGCGATAGCAAAGCAAATAACAGTATTTTTACTTGGCTTATAGCCCTTTTCATTCATTATTTTATACCACGTTTGTTTGCTTACGTTTGCCTTTTTATAACACTCTACGTCCGTAATACCTTTTAAGTCGATAAGTTTCAACAGTGTTACTGCAAAATTGTCATCCATGTTGTTAAGCATATCCAACAGCGATAAATCTCTTTCTTCTTTTGCTTCAATAGCTTTTGTCATTGACTTGCAAATAGCGAACTCGCAAGTATTAACAACTCGCCCAAATCTGTGGGCTATACTCGCTTTTCTATCTGCTTGCAAATTATAATTAATATATTCAGCAACCTTTTGATATAATGGCTCACTTATTTGATAGCTTTTTTTATCGAAAACAGTTATGTAAACTGTCATTTCGTTATATAGTAAAAATTCGCTAATGCTTTTAACTGCGATTTCTAATGCTTTATCCTTTGGATAACCGTACGCACCTGAAGATATAAGTGGAAAAGCTACAATTTCACAATTATTTTCCTTTGCTAGTTCAAGTGCGTTTTTATAACAGCTTTCTAATAGTTCTTTTTCTTTGTTTTTTCCACCACTCCAAACAGGCCCAACGGTGTGAATTATATATTTGCATGGCAAATTATAACCACGTGTAATTTTAGCTTCGCCCGTTTTGCAACCGCCAAGCATTTTGCATTCTTCCAAAAGCTCAGCTCCAGCAGCTTTATGAATTGCGCCGTCTACCCCTCCGCCACCAAGTAGCGTGTTGTTTGCCGCGTTTACAATAGCATCACACTTTATTTTAGTTATATCTTGTTTTACAATATGTAATGGCATCTTAGCTTCCTTTTTTGTGTTTTTTGTGCGTTTATCGACCTATAGCGCGACTTTTTATTCTACGTTTACACTTTCAAAAACAAAGTTTACCCCTTTTTGCTTAGCTAATTTTAAATCTTCTTCCGTTCTTACAGTCCAAACGACCATTGGCCTTTTACCTTTTCTCTTTTTGCCTTTTAAGTAATAGTTTATATAGTCGGGTTTAGATAAAAAGTTAAGGCACATATGCTTTACAACAAAGTAGGTTGCAAAGGGTAAATTCCCGCGATCTTCAAGACCGCCAAGCTGACCGCGTAAAATATGGGGAGCATACTTTCTTACCTTTTGCATAATGAATGGATCAAAGGACTGCACAACGTATTCCCCTTTATAATCTTTAAGGGCATCCACCGTCATTTTTGCAATATCGTACTGCTTGCTTTTTTGCTGTTTAATTTCTATCATTAAAGGAACTTTGCCGTCTACAAGGGCTAAAAATTCTTCAAAGGTAGGAACACCGTCCTTCGTATTTAAAATTTTAAGCTGTTTAATTTCTTCCGCCGTTAAGTCATTGATATTTGCTTTTTTACCGGTAACGCGTTCCATAAAATCGTCGTGATAGCAAAATAGCACGCCGTCTTTAGAAAGCTGAACGTCCATTTCGATTGGATATCCCTTTTCTATTGCGTTTTTATAAGCGCTTAGTGAGTTTTCGCCAAATTCTTTATTGTGAAGTCCCCTATGAGCAACCGGTTTTTCAAGCAACCAATGCCCTTTATTAATTCTACTTTTCATAAAACACCTTATTTTTTATTATTTTGCGTAAATTTTTAGCTTATTATATTATACACTAAAAGCAAATCGCTTGCAAGCGCTTGATTATTTTTTTAAAAAACTGTATAATGTTTATTATTCAATCAGTAAATTTTATTCAATTCCCTTTACGTTGTAAAGGGCTTTTAAAGGATTTTATGGCAAGAACCAAAAAAACTAACGTTCGAAATTTTTGCATTGTTGCGCATATCGACCACGGTAAGTCTACCTTGGCTGACCGTATTATTGAAATGACCGGTCAGGTAAGTCAGCGCGATATGGAAAGTCAGCTTCTTGACTCTATGGACCTAGAAAAAGAGCGTGGTATTACCATTAAGCTTACACCTGTAACAATGTATTATACTGCTAAAAACGGCGAAGAATACAAGTTTAATCTTATTGATACCCCGGGCCACGTTGACTTTTCTTACGAGGTATCTCGCTCGCTTGCCGCCTGCGAAGGGGCTATTTTAATCGTAGACTCTACCCAAGGCGTAGAAGCGCAAACGCTTGCTAACTGCTATTTGGCGCTAGATAACAATCTTGAAATAGTGCCTGTTTTAAACAAGATTGACCTTGCAAGCTCAAGATGCGACGAAGTTGCTACCGAAATTGAAGAAATTATAGGGCTTGACGCATCAGACGCGCCAAGAATTTCTGCTAAAAACGGAATAAATATTGAAGACGTTTTGGAGGCTATCGTTAATAAAATGCCCGCGCCCGAAGGTGATGATGACGCGCCTTTAAAAGCTCTTATCTTTGACTCTTATTACGATAACTTTAAAGGTGTTATTTGCTTTGTACGTATTAAAGACGGCAAGGTTAAAGTGGGCGACAGAATTAGAACTTATATTTCAGACAAACAGTTTGACGTTACCGAGGTTGGCGTGTTCAGTCCGCACCTTCAACCTAAGGACTGCTTGTACTCCGGCGACGTTGGATATATTGCTGCAAGTATTAAAAGCGTAGAAGATACAAACGTTGGCGACACAATTACCCTTGTTAATAATCCCGCGCCAGAGCCACTACCCGGCTATAAAAAGGCGTTACCCGTTGTGTTCTCTGGCGTTTATCCGCTAGACGGCTCTAAATTTAACGACCTTAAGGACGCGCTGTTAAAGCTTAAGTTAAACGACGCGGCGCTTTCCTTTGAGCCCGACAACTCTATGGCGCTTGGGTTTGGCTTCCGTTGCGGATTTTTAGGGCTTTTGCACATGGAAATTATTCAACAGCGTATTGAACGCGAGTTCGACCTTGATATTATTACGACAACACCGGGCGTTTCTTATTACGTTCACAAAACGGGGGGCGAGGTTATTGTGGTTAACAACCCATCAAAACTACCAGACCCATCTGAGATAGAATATATTGAAGAACCTGTGATTAAGGCAAGCATTTATTCTCCACCCGATTATATCGGCGCAATTATGGATTTATGCAAGGAAAAACGCGGTGAAATGATCACTATGGACTATATTGATGAAAGACGCGTTTGCTTGCTTTACCGCTTACCTTTAAACGAAATTATCTTCGACTTTTTCGACAGCTTAAAATCACGCACGCGCGGTTACGCCTCTTTAGATTACGAATTAGACGGATACCAAAGAAGCGAACTTGTTAAGCTTGATATGTATTTAAACGGCGATATTTGCGACGCGCTTTCCGTTATCGTTCATAAGGAAAAAGCATACGCCCGCGGAAGAGCTATTGC
>JAFQBR010000064.1 GCA_017399665.1 Clostridia bacterium
ATCCTCCGATTGTGTTTTTGATTTTTGACTGGCAGGTCATACTTTCATTATACACAATCGGAGTTTTATTTTCAAGACTCATCGGTAAACCTTTACTGAACCACGCGACTATCGCGTGGTTTTTCTTTATATCAAGCAAAATAAAAACGGAGCAAAATTATTGCTCCGTTTTTTGTTATATTTCTAAGTTGGAATGACTGTTTGGTGTAACGTATACAGTTTTAAAATCAGTATAAATTACAGCACCGTATTTTGATTTTGGCGGTTTTTTAACGTACTTTCTTTGGGTGTAATCAACGGGTACTTTATCTCCGTTTTTTGCCTCGCTATAGTAGGCGCATATTTCTGCAGCAATTTGTAAAATTTCATTTGGTACGTGAAGTGATGAGGATTGAATAATTACGTGAGCAGAGTGATATTCCTTAGTGTGTAGCCAAATATCACTTGGCTTTGCAGAAAAGGTTAGTTTATCATTTTGTATATTGTTTTTGCCAGCTAAAATTTTGTAACCGTTGTAGTCAAAAGTTCTGTAATTAATTTTTTCTTCCTTTTTTGAGCTTTTAATAGTGGAATCGTTTTTAATTAGGCCACTTTGCTTCAATTCTTCTTCAATTTCGTATAAATCCTTGATAGTTTGCGCAATATTTAACTCTGAAAGAACGGATTTATAGTATGTGCATTCGTTTTCACATTGCTCTTTTTGAGGAATTATAGCCTTTAATGTGTTTTTTAGCTTTTGATATTTTTTAAAATATTTTTGTGCATTTGCATTGGCTGTAAGTTGTTCATCTAATGCTATTTTTAAGGGTGCGTTTTCGTTATAATAATCATCAACGATAACGAATTTATCACCTTTTTTTATTTTATAAATATTTGCAGTAATCAATTCGCCACGCCTTCTATCATCTTCTGCGTTAGAGCAGGCTAATTCTTTTTCTGAAATAATTTGTAATTTTTTAATCTCTTTTTTAAGCTTAGAATTTACAACGGAAGTTAATTTATTTTTTAGTTCATTAAATTCGCGTTGGGTTTGTTTGTTATCAAAATAATACTGTTCTGCCTCTAATAAATTTTTAAAAAAAACTTTATTTCCAGTTACTGTTTTATAGTCGCAAAAATAGAAATCAACAAGTTTATCCTGTGATATAACAACGTTTGAATTATTGTTAGAATTATTTATAAAATCCAAGATAAAATCATAAAATTCAGTTATTTTTACGATAGGCATAACAAAGATTTCTTCGCCAAAAAATCTATAAACAATTTCCTTTGCAGTTGGAAGCGAAACGCCTTGAAATGAAGAAAAAATATAGTTTGAAAGGTCACCGGAAGTAAATTGATTTAGAATCGCTATTGATGCTTCTTTATCATAGATGTTTGTTTTTCCTTGTGATTTGGGGAGTGCGTATTTTGCGCCAGATAATAGCGCTCGTTCTTTACCAAGCTCTAAAGCGGAAGATTTTAAAGTCCCTAAAATAATTTGATTTTCGCAAAATACGACGTTAGAGTACTTTCCCATAATTTCGCAGTATAGCTGTTTTTGTACCGGTTCAAGAAAATCATTCTTTCCGTCAAACGTTAAGCAAACGATTCTTTCTAAATCAAGAGAAGTAACGCTTACAAGAGTAGCACTTAGTAAATGCTTTCTAAGTAGCATGCAAAAACCGGTTGGGGTAGAAGGATTTTTCTTTTCGAGTGAAGTAAGTCCAACTCTTGCACCAACTGCGTTAGCGCAGATATTAAGTTTAAACGTTCCATTCTTGCAGTATAGATTAAGAATTACCTCGTCTGCTGTCGGCTGAGTAACTTTATTAACTTTAGCACCTTTTAGCAGTTCATTAAGCAAATTACTTGTTTTTGCAAGGGTGATTGCATCTTGTGGCATAATATTTCCTTATTAAGTTCGACTAAAAATGCCGAAATTAGCGTAATCTTCTATCTTATTATATAGTTTTTTTACAAAAAAGTAAAATATATGCTGCAATAACTTTACATTTTCTTTTTAATTTGCTAAAATATTTCAGGCTAACAATTATGAAAACATATTTCAGGAGTAAATTATGAACTACAAAGTTGAAAAGACAGAAAAGAACGAACTTAGAACTAGCATTGAACTTACAAAAGAAGAATGGGTAGCTGCTAACAAGAAAGCATACGAAAAGAATAAATCAAAATATTCAGTTCCCGGGTTTAGAAAGGGTCACGTACCTTACAACTACCTTGTAAAAACATACGGCGAACAAATTTTCTTTGAAGATGCTATTAATATTGCTTTCGGCGAACACTATTTTGATATTATCGATAAGGAAGCTGATTACGCAGTTATCGACGGACCTTCAGTTGAAGATATTAAAATGACTGATGAAGGCGGAATTACTATTATTGCGCTTGCACCTTTAAAACCTGAAGTTAAATTAGGCAAATATAAAGGTATAAAGATTGAAAAAGTTGAGTATAATGTAACCGATGAAGACGTTGAAAACGAAATTTCTAAATTACGCGAAAGAAATTCACGTGAAGTAGAAGTTACTGATAGAGCAGTTGAAGATGGCGATATTTGTGATATTGATTTTTCTGGCTCAATTGATAACGTTAAATTTGAAGGCGGTACTGCAGAACACCACTCATTAAAGATTGGTAGCAAAACCTTTATTCCCGGATTTGAAGAACAAATTATCGGTATGAATATTGGTGGAGAAAGAGATATTACCGTAAAATTCCCCGAAGATTATCCTCAAGAAACACTTGCAGGTAAAGAAGCTGTATTTGCTATTAAACTTCACGGAATTAAGGTTAAAGAACTTCCTGAAGTTGATGATGAATTCATTAAAGATGCAACTGGTGAAGAAAGCGTTGAGGCTTATAAGACTTCAGTTAGGGCAAAACTTCAAAAATCAAATGATGAAAAAGCTAAACACGAGATGGAAGACAAATTAATGAAGATTATTACTGATGCTTCAGAAGTAGTTATTCCATAATGTTTAATTGATAGAGGTATAGAAAATTTAGTTCAAGATATGGAATACAGAATGATGTATCAAGGTCTTAAACTTGCTGATTACTTAAAATATACAGGTCAATCTATGGAAGATTACCGCAAGAGCATGGAAGAACCTGCTACAACAAGAGTTAAATCACAGCTTGTTGTTGAACAAATCATTGCAGATGAGAAGATTTCTGCATCTGATGAAGAACTTGATGCTAAAATTAAAGCACAAGCTGAATCAGTTGAAAAGACTTTTGAAGAATACAAAGCAGGCATGCCCGAAAGACAGATTGAATACATTAAAAATTCAATTATTATCGATAAATTATTCGAATTCCTTTTAGCAAACAATAAAATCAGCAAATAGGAGATAATATGGCTTTAATACCAATGGTAGTTGAACAAACAGATAGGGGAGAGAGATCATACGATATTTATTCCCGTCTGCTTGACAACAGAATTATATTTATAACGGGCGAAATTAACGACGCGGTTGCCAATACCGTTGTTGCACAGCTTATTTATCTTGAATCAAGAGATCCTGAAAAGGATATAAGCTTGTATATTAACAGCCCCGGTGGAAGCGTAACTGCTGGTATGGCAATTTATGACACAATGAATTATATTAAGTGTGACGTTTCTACCATTTGTATTGGTCTTGCTGCAAGTATGGGGGCATTTTTGCTTTCTAGTGGTACAAAAGGCAAACGTTATGCTTTGCCAAATGCTGAAATCATGATTCACCAACCTCTTGGCGGTGCTCAAGGTCAGGCGAGTGATATTCAAATTCAAGCAAGACAAATTCTTAAAATTAAAGATAAATTAAACCGTATTTTAGCTAAAAATACCGGCAATAACCTTGAAATTATTGAACGCGACACAGATAGAGATAACTATATGTCCGCAGAAGAAGCTAGAGAATACGGCTTAATTGATACTGTCTTTTATAAAAGATAATCAAGAGGTAAAATGGCTATAAATAACGAAAACAAAAATAGCGATTTACGCTGTTCGTTTTGTGGAAAATTAAATTCTCAAGTTAAAAAATTAATTGCAGGGCCAGATGGAGTTTATATTTGTGATGAATGCGTTGAAATTTGCCAGCGTGTTATTAAAGAAAGCTCTAAAACTGTTCACAAGGATTTAGTTCCTTTAAAAAAGCCCGCAGCAATTAAGGCTGAGCTTGATAAGTACATTGTAGGTCAGGAAAAAGCCAAAAAAGTACTTTCAGTTGCAGTTTACAATCATTATAAGAGAGTTAATCTTGCAGATCGCTTCAAAAAAATAACTGAAAACGATGCTTTTGAAATCGATAAGAGCAATATTCTACTTTTAGGTCCAACCGGTTCAGGTAAAACTTTGCTTGCAAGAACATTAGCGAAAATTCTTGACGTTCCATTTGCTGTTGCAGATGCAACAACTCTTACTGAAGCAGGTTATGTTGGTGAAGACGTTGAAAATATTTTGCTTAAACTTATTCAAAACGCAGATTACGATATCGAAAAAGCACAACGTGGCATCATTTATATTGATGAAATAGACAAAATAGCGCGTAAAAGTGAAAATATGTCTATTACACGTGACGTTTCTGGTGAAGGTGTTCAGCAGGCTCTTTTAAAAATAATTGAAAGTACTGTTGCTTCCGTTCCACCGCAGGGCGGTAGAAAACACCCCCAACAGGAGCTTTTGAGGATAGATACAACAAATATTTTATTTATTTGTGGTGGTGCATTTGTTGGGCTTGATAAAATTGTGGCTAACCGTAAAGATAATTCAGGCTTAGGC
>JAFQBR010000065.1 GCA_017399665.1 Clostridia bacterium
AGCACCGCAGATAAGTCCGCCTGCACTTGTAACAACTACTACCTTGTTTGAGTAATCTATATTTAACGGAAGTTTAATCATTTTTATCACCTTTTATCCTTTTAAGTTTTCAAGTAAATCCCAAACGCCAAGCATATACATTATGCCAAGCGCTCTATCGTAAAGGCCGTAACCGGGACGAACAGTACCAGGACCTTCGTTCCATAAATGTCTGCCGTGGTCTGGGCGAATATAGCCTTTAAATCCGCAGTCGTGATAAGCCTTAAGTATCTCTATAATACCGGTATCGCCATCACAGTCGCGGTGGCTTGCTTCTGAAAAGTCGCCGTTTTCAAAGTGCTTTACGTTACGAATATGTGCAAACGCTATTCTGTCGCAATGCTTTCTTATAATATCGGCAACGTTGTTTTCAGGGTTAGCGTTAAGACTGCCGGAACATAAAGTCAAGCAGTTGTATTCGTCGTCTACCATCTTTAAAAATCTGTCGATACTAGGCTCGTCAACAAGCAGTCTTGGAAGACCGAAGATATCCCATGGCGGGTCGTCCATATGGATTGCCATTTTAATATCGCATTCACGGCAAGTGGGCATAATAGCTTCTAAGAAATACTTTAAGTTTGCCCAAAGCTTTTCTTTATCAACGTCTGCGTAAGCTTTAAACAGCTCGTCTAGCTTAGCCATACGCTCAGGCTCCCAACCGGGGAATGACATATTGTACTTTTCGGTAAAATCAAGAATATACTTTGCCATGGCATTGTAATCATCTTGAATCATATTCTTTTCGTAAAATAGCGCGGTAGAACCATCCCCAACCTCGTGGAAAAGATTACTTCTTGTCCAGTCGAAAATAGGCATAAAGTTATAACAAATTACCTTTACACCGTATTTAGAAAGGTTGCGAATTGTTTGCTTGTAGTTTTCAATGTAACCGTCGCGCGAAGGAAGCCCGATTTTAATATCGTCATGTACGTTAACAGACTCTACTACGTCAATATTAAAACCGTATTTATCGCATTGTCTTTTAACCTCTGCTATTTCTTCTTCGTGCCAAATTTCGCCGGGCATTTTATTGTGAAGAGCCCAAACTATGCCTTCTACACCGGGAATTTGCTTTATGTCTGACAGTTTGATACGGTCGTTACCCTCGCCGTACCAACGGAAAGTCATTTTCATATATACTTCTCCTTAATGGCAAAATATCTGTTATTTCTTCTTGTTTTTGGGTTTTCTAATTCTATTTAACTGTTTGTTCATTTTTAACAGTTCTTCTTTTGTAAAGTTAACGTTTGCCATGCCAATCATGCTAGCTAAACGAAGAACGGTAAATCCGCCCATCATCTGCATTAGACCGCCATCCATCTTTAAGTCAACATCAAAACCGCCAGATTCCTTCTTTTCGGCGCTCTTTTTCTTGCCTGCGCTCATTTTCTTTTTAATCTTTAAGCCAACGCGCATAAACCATAACTTACCCCAGAAAGAGCCCATAATGTCAGAAATCTTATCGTTGATAGAAAATCTGCCCTTAGGTGTGCTGATGTCGAACCAGTTAAGTATTGCGCCCTGTTCTTTTAAGCGGTAATCTTCGTTAAATACTTCTACCTTACGGATAATTCCGCTGTCTGAATACTCTCCAGCCTTTGCAACGATTGTGCTTTCGCCTTGGTTTTTAACTTCAAAATAGAAGAAATGCTCTGCACTTTGTTTTTTACCAACGCTTTCGCCGTTAACGAATAATTCAACCTCGGGAAGATTTGAGTATACCGTTACTTTTGTAACCTCTTCCACTCTGTCTATATAACGTTTTCCGCAAAGATGAACGAATGGCTCGTCTGAAAGCCATGCCTTGTATGCGTAGAAAGAATCCTTCTTGTACTTTCTGTCCATAGTAACAAGACCTTTGTGGTTTTGACCGTTTTCGCCACCTTCCGCTCTTGCGTCTGCACCAAAGTCAAACATATTCCAAACGTGTGTTGCCCATAAATACTTACGGCTGAATAGCTGTTTAATAAGCTCTTCGTGATAATATGCTTGATATTCTTCCGTATAGTCGCCCTGGAAGGGTTCGCTACTATGCCAATTTAAAGCTTCACAGCCGTATTCTGAACAACCAATGGGAATATTGGGATGCATTGCATGGAATTTATCAAACCAAGGTCCGTTCATGCTGGTATCGCCACCGTACCAACCGAAATAGTGGTTATATGAAACAACGTCTGGAATTTGAAGATATGGATCATCCATCTTGCACATAGAAACGGCAGCAATAGTCGTTAGACGGGTTTTATCCATTTCGTGAACAAGATCGTTTAAAATGCGGTGGTTTTCTAATAGGTCTTCATCAGCCCCCGCAATAGAAATTTCGTTAGAAAGTCCCCAAACAACGATTGATGGGTGGTTATAGTTTTGGTAAACAAGCTCTTTCATTTGAGAAATTGTATTTTCTCTACCTGTGGGCATGTGTTTAGAAATATATGGAATTTCTGCCCAAATAACTAGACCGCGTTCGTCACAAAGATCGTAAAAATATTGATCGTGCTGATAGTGAGCAAGACGGATTGTGGTCGCGCCTACTTCACAAATAAGGTCAATATCTTCTTTATGGTGTTCGGGAAGTAATGCGTTACCAACGCCAAGTCTGTCTTGGTGGCGTGATACACCGCGTAAAGGATATTCTTCGCCGTTTAAAATAAAGCCGTTATCGGGGTGAATTTCAAATGATCTGCAACCAAATCTTGCGCTGATTTCATCTTCATCTTCCCCTTTAAC
Organism: Clostridia bacterium; assembly: GCA_017399665.1. Next base: position 2,767 of record JAFQBR010000065.1, read on the forward strand.
AAGTTTTGCTTTCATGGTGTAAAGATAAGGATCTTTTCTGCCCTGCCATTTGTGAACGCCGTTTATTACAAATTCAGCGCTTGCTTCACAGCTTTCCTTTTCTTCTATAACGTTACCCTGCATATCGCACAGGGTATAAATATATTTTTCTTCGCCGGTTGCGCCTTTAACGTAAAGGTCAACTTTAACGTTTGCATTTTCGCCGTCAATAATGGGAGTAACGGCAATTCCGGGAGCGCCGTAATATTCAAGGTCAAAATGAGTTTGGGGTACGGAAATTAAGTTTACGTTACGGTAAATACCGCCGTAAAATGTAAAGTCCGCCATTTGTGGGTATACTCTGTCGTTAGGTGCGTTATCTACCACGATAGAAATAATATTTTCTTCTTGGATTTCTTCAGTTATGTCAACACGCCAGGTAGAATAACCGCCGTCGTGGTGAGCAAGCTTTTTACCGTTAAAATAAAAATCTGCAGAGCTGTTAGCGCCGTTGATTTCAACAAAATGCTTTGCGCAGTCAGGCAAATCGCTTTTTGAAAGAGATTTTACGTATAGGCAAGAACCGCGGAAATAATCGTTACCGCCATCTTGACCGTCAGTCGCGTTCCAAGAGTGTGGAAGATTTACAGCTTCGCCGTTTGCAGGTAGTTCTACCGCGGGCTCTGCCAT
>JAFQBR010000066.1 GCA_017399665.1 Clostridia bacterium
AAGATTCACACTTTTTTTCAAGCAATTTTTCGCTAAAAATAATTTTTCCTTCATAGGGTATAAGTCCTGCTATTGCCGATAAAATGCTTGTTTTTCCGCAGCCAGATTTTCCTATAATTGCAACGAATTGCCCTTTATCAACCTTGAATGAAAGATTATTTATTGCATGAATTTCGGCTTTTTTTGTTTGATAAAATATACTAAGGTTTTCAATACTTAGTAGGGTATTCATAACTTTTTTTCTCCCACGTTTTTCTAATTGCATTTTAAATTATGCAAGACGTAATAATTTTTAAAATTCCGCTATTTTACTTAGATTTTAGAATATATTTCATTTGCATAATCGTTTAAAATTAAATCAGTAAAGGGTACGCTTTTTTCAAGCTCACCGGCTTCTAACATGATAGTTTGAAGTCTTAAAAAAGCCTCTTCCTTCATTGCCATATTATCAACCCAAGCATCAATTTCATTATAACGATTAATTGATTTTACAATGCTTTCATCTTCAATACCGGGGAATTGATTTTTTAGCGCTGAAACAAGTTCGGTTTGGCTTGCAGTCCTTACAAAATTTATGCCTTTGTACATTGCACGAATGAACCCTTTGACTGTTTCTTCGTTATTTTCAATATAGTTTGAAAGAGCCATAAAAGCAGTATAGGGTATTTCGCCACTTTCTTTACCCACGCTTGCAACTACGTATCCTTTTCCTTGTTTTTCAAATTCTGAAGCTGTAGGTTCAAATAAAGTGCAGTAGTCGCCTGTGCCGCCTTCAAAAGCTGGTCCTGTTAATGCAAATTGAACGTCAAAATTTAGTGTGATATTTTCACCGTTTACAAGCCCTTTTTGTTTTAATAAATATTCTAACGTCATAGCAGGAACACCACCTTTTCTTCCGGCGATAACTTCTTTGCCAATCATATTAGAATAATCAAATGGGATTTCGTTTGTTCTTGAAATTAAAAACGAGCCGTCACGTTTGGTAAGCTGAGCAAAAACCTTAGGGTAGTTTTCTTTGCCGTTTAAGTATACGTACATAGCAGCTTCTGGCCCCATTAAGCCTATATCTGCGCTATTTGAAAGTATTGCAGTCATTGATTTATCAGCTCCACCGCCGTTAGTTAATTCGATTTCAATATTTTCTTCTTTGAAATATTCTTTTTCAATTGCAACGTAGAACGGTGCGTAAAAAATTGAGTGAGTAACTTCATTTACTCTAACTTTTGTTAAGGTGCTTTTATTATTGTTGCAACCGAGCGAGCATAGCGCAAGCAAAACAGTTGTTAATATAAAACATAAGGTTTTCTTCATTTTTACTCCTTTTTCGATAAAATTTTCTACAATATATCCTATGATTGCAAACATTTATTTGACAACAAAAAACTTTTTATCTATAATATTTGTAAATAAATATTTATTTACATTAAACGAAGGATATTATGGAACTTAACAAAAATTATAATCCAAAGGATTTTGAAAAACGCATTTACGAAACATGGGAAGAAAAAAAATATTTCGAGGCTCATCCTAACGATAAAAAATTACCTTATACAATTGTCATGCCTCCTCCAAATATTACGGGGCAACTTCATATTGGGCACGCTTTAAATCAAACTTTGCAGGATGCTGTAATCAGATTTAAAAGAATGCAAGGCTATGAAGCTTTATGGCTTCCTGGAACAGACCATGCTTCAATCGCTACGGAAGTTAAGATCGTAGAGAAAATAATGGCAGAAGAAGGCAAAACTAAGCAAGATTTAGGTAGAGAAGCCTTTTTAGAAAGAGCATGGGATTGGAAAAACACCTACGGTAACCGCATTGTTGAGCAGGTTAAACGTTTAGGTTCTTCTTGTGACTGGTCAAAACTCTCATTCACTATGGATGAGAATTGTTCTGATGCGGTTTTACACGTTTTTGTTAAATTATATGAAAAAGGGCTTATTTACAGAGGCTCACGAATTATCAACTGGTGTCCTTGCTGTAAAACAGCACTTTCTGATGCTGAAGTAGAGTATTCTGACGAACCCTCTAATTTTTGGCATTTAAGATATCAAGTTAAAGATAGCGACGAATATATTACTGTTGCTACTACAAGACCTGAAACTATGCTTGGCGACACGGCTGTTGCGGTAAATCCAAAGGATAAACGTTATACTCATTTACTCGGTAAAACGGTAATTTTACCTTTGGTAAATAAGGAAATTCCTATTGTTGCTGACTCTTACGTAGATATGGCGTTTGGTACAGGTGCAGTTAAAATTACACCCGCACACGATCCTAACGACTTTGAAGTTGGTTTAAGGCACAATTTACCCGTTGTTCGCGTTATGAATGATGACGGAACAATGAACGAGCTTGCTGGCAAATATCAAGGGCTTGATAGATTTGAAGCAAGAAAGGTAATTGTTGAGGACCTAAATGCTTGTGGTTCGCTTGTTAAAATCGAACCTCATGCCCATAACGTAGGTCACTGTTATCGTTGCCATTCAATTGTAGAACCCATTATTTCAAAGCAATGGTTTGTTAAGATGGAAGAGCTTGCGAAACCAGCTATTCAGGTTGTAAAGGATAAATCTATCAAATTTACACCCAAACGTTTTACAAAAATTTACTACAACTGGATGGAAAACATTAAAGACTGGTGTATTTCACGTCAACTTTGGTGGGGGCATAGAATCCCAGCATATTACTGCGAAGAATGTGGTGAAGTAGTGGTTTCAGTTAAAGCTCCTACAAAGTGTCCAAAGTGCGGATGCACACACTTTAAGCAAGATGAAGATGTTTTAGATACCTGGTTCTCATCAGCTTTGTGGCCATTCTCAACACTTGGTTATCCCACAAAAACAAAGGAATTAGAATATTTCTATCCAACGGATACACTTATTACCGCCTACGATATTATTTTCTTCTGGGTTGCAAGAATGATATTCAGCGGACTTGAACATACTTCAAAAATTCCCTTTAAAGACGTAATGATACACGGTATTGTTCGTGATGCAGAAGGACGAAAGATGAGTAAATCTTTAGGTAATGGTATAGATCCGCTTGAAATTATCGATACTTATGGTGCTGATACTTTAAGATTTTCTCTTATTAACGGTGTTTCTGCCGGTAACGATACACGTTATTCTACAGACAAAATTGAAGGTACAAGAAACTTTATCAATAAGCTTTGGAATGCTAGCCGTTTCGTACTTATGAATGCAGAAAACGTTAAAATTAAGAACATTGCTGATTGCAAGTTATCTGTTGCAGATAAGTGGATTATTTCAAAACTTAACGATGCAGTTAAAAACGTAACTGTTAATATGGATAAATTTGAAATCGGTTTAGCAGCTACAATTGCACATGACTTCTTATGGTATGATTTCTGCGATTGGTATATCGAGCTTTCAAAACCTGCGCTTTATAGCGAAAATGAAGCGTTAAAAGCAGACACTTTAAGTGTTTTAGTGTATGTTTTAGGTGAATCGCTAAAACTTTTACACCCAATTATTCCTTTTATTACAGAGGAAATTTACTTAAATATTCCTGGG
>JAFQBR010000067.1 GCA_017399665.1 Clostridia bacterium
AGAACAGGCTGTAAGCTTGCCGTAGTTGATGAAACGGGTAAAGTTTTAGATAAAACTGTTATTTACCCCACAGAGCCTCACAACAAGGTTGAAGAAGGCAAGGCTGTTGTTAGAAAACTTATTGCAAAATACGGCATTCAAGTTATTTCTATTGGTAATGGTACTGCATCAAAGGAAAGTGAAATTATCGTTGCAGATTTAGTTAAAGAATATAACGGCAAGGTTACCTATATGGTAGTAAGCGAAGCTGGCGCATCAGTTTATTCTGCATCAAAGCTTGGCGCAGAAGAATTCCCTGACTACGACGTTGCAGAACGTTCAGCAGTTTCTATTGCAAGAAGATTGCAAGATCCTTTAGCAGAACTTATTAAAATTGATCCAAAATCAATTGGTGTTGGTCAATATCAGCACGATATGCCCGAAAATAGACTAGATAGCGTACTTAAAGGGGTTATGGAAGATTGCGTTAATAAGGTTGGCGCAGACCTTAACACCGCAAGCGTACAGTTACTTTCGTATATTGCAGGTATTAACAGCGGTATTGCTAAAAATATTGTTGCATATCGCGAAAAGCACGGCAAATTTAAAACCCGTAAAGAGCTTTTAAAGGTTTCTAAGCTTGGCGAAAAAGCGTTTACCCAATGCGCAGGCTTCTTACGTGTTCCTGGCGCTAAAAACATTCTTGATAACACGGGCGTTCACCCCGAATCTTATGAGGGAACTCAAAAGCTTTTACAGCTATTTGGCTATACCGATAACGACGTTAGAGAGGGTAATCTTGGCGATATTAACGATAAAATTAAAACTCTTGGCGTTAAAAAGGTTTGTGAATTCACAGGACTTGGAGAAGCGACTTTAACGGATATTACAGCAGAACTTTTAAAACCCGGCCGTGACGTTCGTGATGCATTGCCACAACCCATGCTTAGAACTGACGTAATGGATCTAGCCGATCTTATTCCCGGTATGAAAATTAAGGGTACAGTTCGTAACGTAACTGACTTTGGTGCTTTCATTGATATTGGTGTTCATCAAGACGGACTTGTTCATATTTCTGAAATTTCAGATAGATTTATCCGTCACCCAAGCGAAGTATTAAAGGTTGGCGACGTAGTAGAATCAACCGTTATTTCGGTTGACGTACGTAAAAAACGTATCGGTTTAAGTCTAAAAAAGAGCCCTGTAATAAAAAAATAACATATAATAGTGTGATTTTACTAAACTAAGGGTATAAAAACGCAAAAAAAAGTATTTTCGCTTGACAATTAATGGGCAATTTTGTTAAAATTGTAACATAGTTACCCGAAATTGTCGGGCAGGGAGGATATAATTTATTATGAATACATTTGAAAAAATTTCTTCGCTTATGGCAGAACAGTTAAGTATTGATAAAGCAACCATCACACCAGAAAGCGAAATCATTAAAGATTTAGGTGCTGACTCTTTAGACGTTGTTGAAATGTTACTTGAATTAGAAAAAGAATACGGCGTAGAAATTACTGATGAACAAGCTGCAGAATTAAAAACTGTTGGCGACATTGTTAAACTTGTAGAAAACAAATAATTTTTTCAAGGGTTGCTGTTAACGGCAACCCTATGTTTTTTATATGGCTAATAAAAAAATATAATATGCTCACTTGTCAATATGCGAGTTTAAGCAGATAAATAAAGTAAAAAACGGCTAATAGGAGAAATAAATTATGAAAGTGTGTGATTTACCATATTCAAGATACGAAGTAGAACGCGGTCAAAAGGCTTTTGAAATTGCTATTGAAAAGATTAAAAAAGCAACAAGCGCAACAGAAGTTTTATCTGCAAGAGAAGAACTTATGAAAGAAATGGAAGAGCTTTCAACACAAAGCTCACTTTCTTATATGCGTTGGTCTTGCAATACTAAAGATGATTTTTATAAGGGCGAAAAGGAATACTATGAACAAAATATGCCATTACTTACGGGCGTTCAGATAGAGTATACAAAAGCAATGATGGAAACGCCTTTTAGGGCAGAAGTTGAAGCAAAATTGCCTGCACCTGTTTATAAAAACTACGAAATAACCTTAAAATCTTTAGATGAAAGAATTGTTCCCGAAATGCAGGAAGAAAGTGCGGTTTGTAACGAATATTCACAATTTATGAGCGAGCTTGTGATAGAGTTTAACGGCGAAACAATGCCCCTTACAATTCTTCGTCGCTATATGGAAGACGGCAACCGCGAAATAAGAAAACAAGCATACGAAGCATTAGGTAAAAAATTGCAAGAGCATGCAGATTTCTTGGATGGGGTTTACGATAGACTTGTTAAAATACGTGACCGTATGGCAAAAAAGATGGGATACAGTAACTACGTAGAGTTAGGTTACCACAGAATGGGTAGAATTTGTTACGATAGAACTCACGTAGAAAAATTCCGCGAAAACATTTTACAGGATATCGTTCCCGTTGTAACAAGAGTGCG
>JAFQBR010000068.1 GCA_017399665.1 Clostridia bacterium
GCAACTGAAGAGCATATTGCAATGTCTAACATTTTAGGTACTATAGACGGACTTTCTTGCGTATATGCAGGCTTACTTCGTAACGCAAAAGAAATGCATTACAGTATTGTAGATAAGGTTACCGGCGAGGTAATGTGGCAATACGTTGACCACCGCGCGCAAAAGGCTCACTACTACGGCGGTATTCAATTCCCATATTACGACAATTTAAGGCTAAGCAACTATAGAATGGGCTTAGTTAACAACCGCGAATACGAATTCGTTATGAACGCCGTACTTGACTATGGCGACGGCGGTGTTTCTACAAACGTAAGAAATTCTTTCGGCTTTGACTTCTATATGGATGATGAAGCGCCTGTAATTACAGAGGCAACTTACGAAAAGAAGTATGATAGAACGCTTAAAAAAGACCGTTACTATATTAACCTAACGGTATACGATAACCACTATGCAATGAGCGTTGCTCCCATTTTATTTACTTCTTCTTCAAGCTACACATTCCTTACAGAAAACCCAATTCCCATTTACAGCGAAAAGGGTAAGGAAACAACGGTTCGTTTTGAAATTACCGATTACTTAAAGGATATTGAGTTTGACCAAATTATTCAAAGCGGTTTAGCGTTCTCTGTTGATGACTACGCGCTTAATACAAACCTTTACATTTGTCAGCTTCCCGGAACAAAGGGTGATTTCTCTTTCACTAAGGACGGAAACGTTGGCTCTACACCTTTAAGCATTTTATCTACAACCCAAGGCGACGTAGTTGATATTACTAAGTACCTTGCAACAAAGGATGGCTCTGTTGATGCAGATAAGGATTACCTTAAACATCTAGTTTGGGAATCTTCAAACGAAGAGGTAGCCGTTGTTCAAGAAGGTCAGGTTAAATGTTTAAAGAAGGGTACTGCAACTATTAAAGTTACAGAACAAATGGATCTTAAAGCAACTTCATTAATTATTAGGGTAAGCGATAGAACAGAAAGTTACGTTCCCGGTGATGCCGTTATAGATAATTATGAAGATGCGACAATCAAAGAAATTAGATTCTCTCACTTCGATACCATATTTGCTTATTCAAGAGCCGCGCAGTATTCAGAAATTGGCGCTACGGGCGACACTAAATATATATCTGCCGTTGGTGGAATAAGCTTTTATCCGGGCGAACAAATTCAGCTTCACTATGACTTTGATCCTTGGTATGCAGAAGGAAATTACGAGCTTACTTACAACTCTAGAAACTCAGACGTTGCAACAGTTGACGAAAAGGGTAAGGTTACCGCGTTAAAGAAGGGCTCAACTATTATCGAGCTTAAAGTAAAAGGTTCTAACCTTATGGCTGTTGTTAGCGTTACGGTAAACAGCGAGTTTATTATTGAAAACAGAATGCTTGTTGCATACAAAGGTCTTGGCGGGGAAGTAGTTATTCCTGATGACGAAGGTATTTTATACATTGGCGCTTACGCATTCTGTCTTTACGAAACAGACCAAACAATGGAGCTTCCTGAAGATGATTACGACGCTAACAAGATTCCTTCAACAAACACGTCAGTAACAAAGGTAATTATTCCAGAGGGCGTAGAGGAAATTCAAAAATATGCGTTCTATAACTGTATACATCTAAAAGAAGTTGTTATTCCCGATTCAATTAAGTTTATAAGAGAGTATGCTTTCTATAAGACTGAACTTGAAGAGGTTGACCTTAAAAAGTCAAAACTAATCGGCGCTTACGCCTTTGCAGAATGCGAGCAGTTAACTACAGTTGAAATGCCCGAAATGTATGCAATCGGTAAACGCGCGTTCGAAAACTGTGTAAATCTTAATAACGTTGACTTAACCGAATTAAGAAATGCCGGCGACGAAGCGTTTAAGGGCTGTACAAACTTAGAAAACGTAACCTTTGGCGAACACACCAAGCTTGCTTATGCAATGTTCGTTCGCTCCGGTGTTAAGAACGTAACACTTTACGAAAAGGAAATTATTCCTGAATATTGTTTTGCTCAGTGCGAACAGCTTGAAAGCGTTACTTTAAAGAACGACCTTCTTCTAATTGGAAAGGGTGCGTTTAGCGAAACACCTGCTTTAAAGACAGTTAACTTTGAAAAATCAGTACAAAACATTAGCTCTGAAGCATTCTATAAATCAGGTCTTGAAAGCATTACATTACCTAACAGCGAAGTTGTTTTAGGCGATTATTCATTCTATATGAGTGAAGGGCTTAAAACAGTTAAGTTTGGCAAAGATACAAAGATAACTAAAATTGACGGTAGCGTATTTGAAGGCACGGCATTAGAATCTTTTGAAGTTGATAGCCAAAACGTTAACTATGCTGTATCGCAAGAGGGTAAGATTTTAGAAAACAAAGCAGGCGACACAATAATTTTTGCAGTTATTAATATTGGCGAAAATTATACTGTTGATGCAAAATACAAAGCTATTGGAAGCGGTGCATTTGCAGGCTCTAACGTTGTTAACTTAACTATTACTAACAGCGAATTAGCCCTTGGCGAGTATGCGTTTGCAGGCGCAACAAAGCTTACAACCGTAACGTTGCCTAACGAAGGCGGATTTGAAATTGGCGCTTACGCATTTGGCGATACAACAGCTTTACAGACAGTAAATAACTTAGATAAAGTTACAAAGGTTGGCGAATATGCATTTTCCGGTAGTGGAATTTTATCTGCAACTGTTGCAGATAACGCAGTATACGGCGAAGGTGTGTTCTATAACAGTAAGCTTAGCGAAGCAACTATAGGTAAAAACGCAACCTTTGGTCTTGGCTCTTTCCAAAGATGTTTAAATCTTACAAAAGTAAATATGCCCAAAGAGGGCGGTGTTCACTTTGGTTCATCATGCTTTGCATATTGTGAAAACTTAGCAGAAATCGATCTTTCTAAAACAGATGATTATATTGAAGATTGCGCGTTTATGGGTTGTAGCTCTTTAAAGAAAGCAGACCTTGCAAACGTTAAAAAGATAGGTTTTTGCGCATTTGCAGACTGTGCAATACTTATTTCAGTTTCAATGCCTATCGTTGAAGAAATCGGCATGGGCGCATTCTCTGTTTCTGAATTCTATCTATCTTACGGATACGTAGAAAACGGTATTGCACCTACCTTTGTAAACGTTACATTACCTGAAACGTTAACTTATATGGATGAAGGCGTATTTGCTTATTGTGAAGGCTTACAAGAAGTAACTTTACCTGCAAGCTTAACAAAAATACCTGCATTTACCTTTGCATTCTGCAGAAACCTAGTAGCGGTTAACCTTTCTAAGCAGGGTGTTCAAGAGGTTGGCGATTACGCTTTTGCAAGATGCGTTGCATTGTCAAAGATAGACCTTTCTAAAACGGAGGTTATAGGTGATTACGCATTTGCAAGTAACGCAGACGATCCCGGTGTATTATCTAACGTAAATCTCTCTTCTGCTAAAAAGGTAGGGGAATACGCATTTGCAAGCACTTACGTTACAAGTGCAATTTCAAGTGAAAGTTTAGAAGAAGTTGGTGCTTACGCATTCCACTCAACAGCTATTCCTGAATTTAATCTTCCTGCATTAAAGGTTATAGGTGAGGGGGCGTTCTCTTACAATAATGAAGTTAAGCAATTTACCTTCTCTAGTGAACTTGAAAGCCTTGCTCCTATGGCGTTTATGGGTTGCTATAATCTTGAAACATATAAATTTAACAACGGTAGTTCAGTACAGACTGAAGGAAATATTAACGGATATGCTAAGCTTGTAGACGGTGCGATTTATACTAAGATGCCCTCTGGCGATTGGCTACTTTCATCAGTACCCAGCGCAATGAAGGCTGAAAAATTTGAAGTTGCTCCCGGCACTACAAGAATTGAGTTCTATGCAGGTAATGAAAACCCACACGTTAAGCGTATCGTTCTTCCTGAAGGACTTAAGCTTATAGGTAACTACGCATTCTACGGTTATACAAAGCTTGAAAGCGTAGAATTCCGTACAGTTAACGCACCTGCGCTTGAATGTGAATACAATTCAGACCTAGTTCTTGCTGAAACAGCTCCTGGATTTAGCAAGCTACACGCATTTTTCGATTTATTCGGATTGGAACTTTACTACTGCAACTTTGTTTCTTTAGTAGGTGAAAAAGAGCCTATTACAATGATTCTTCCTGCAAATGCAGAAATTAGCGGATATGACGCACTTCATTACGAAGCATACTTTGGCAAGGTAGAAGATGCCGAAAGAAGCAGTTACGTTGCAATGGAAAACAATCTAATTAAGTTTATTGAAAACGCTAAAAAAATAGCTAATATTGAACACGTTTTACTAGGTCACGAAATACTTATTAACGACACGCTTACTGCATATAACGCTCTTACCCAAGATGCAACGGCATACGGCATTAGCCAAGCAGAGTGGGATAATATGGTAGA
>JAFQBR010000069.1 GCA_017399665.1 Clostridia bacterium
ACCATGGTAAGTAACCGGTGGTGCAAACTAAAGCAAACATAACTACACCAACAGAAAATAAGGTAATTGGTAATTTTTTGCTGTAATTAAATCCACAAAGCTTAACTATTGCAAGATACATTCCTGTTAGGGCAAAAATATGACCTAAATAAGCAATTTTATTTGCAAATAAAGCAAAATTTACTGTTTTTGAAACAGAAAGTAACAAATAGCCTAGGTTTACAACGCAAATGCTAGAATATAAAACTAGTAGCCACGCATTTTTTTTGCGTATAAGGGTGCAGTATAAAACCAGCAAAATAATTGCCAGCGCCATCATTATTCCATATGCAATTGTCATAATATACTGCCTCCTTAGTGTTTATTTTTTGCTAGGTAATTGTATCACAAAAGCGCGCAAAAATCAAGATGATTTTAGTGAAGATATTAAAAAAGAAAATAACTTTATAAAAAAACGCTACTAAATTTTTGTGGTATATTTAAAACGTGTTTTTTACTAAAAGTGCCGATAATCGACCTATAGCGCCATTTTTACGTTATTTTTTTCTTTTTCTAAGTAAATATTCGTCAAGTTTTTCCTTAATATTGTCCGGTATTTCTTTTTTAACAGGGCACATTACTGCATTTGCCATTCTTTCGGTAAATGCTGTTATAAATTTAACGTCCTTTTGCATTTGCTCTGGGTTTATTGATTTTAGGGTATCGTGCGAATTGTGAATTGTTGCAGTTTCCTTTGGAGCAATACGCGCAAAAGAAATTGCAGGAACACCGCTATCTGCAAACGGGGTAGAGTCGCTTGAGTAAACGTCTTGGTAAGCTTTTACTCCAAAGCCAAGCTCTTTTCCAAGATAGTTAACGTAATTTACAAGTGCGTTTTCACTTGTACAGCAAGCAATAAACTTACCCATTGTACATCCTATCATATCTAAATTGATATTTAAAGCAATTTTTTCAAGTTCTTCTTTGTGGCTAGCGCAGTATGCCTTAGAGCCTAAAAGTCCGCGCTCTTCGCTACCGCACCAAATAAATCTCATGCCGTAGCCGTGGGTATGAGTTGCAAAGTAGGTAGCAAGCGCAATAAGTCCAACGCAACCGCTCATATTATCGTATGCGCCGTGAGAAAGCGAGGTGGAATCGTAGTGCGCGGTAAAAGCAATTACTTCTTCTCTTGTTCCGGGCAGGTCTAAAATAACGTTGTGGCTATTGCCTACGTATTCATCTTGCTCAATTACTATTTGCGCTTCCTTTGCATTTCCGCCTATAAATGCAACGGCGTCTTTAACGTTTATGCTAACGCCGGGGATTTTTACCTCTTCAACGAAATAAGAGCGAAGCTCGCGCTGTTCAATATCTCTGTCGCTAAAAAGAAGGTTGCCGTCGTAAGTGATAAAACCAACAGCGCCATACTTAACTAAATCGCGGTAAAGCCAGCATCTCATATATCCGTCAAGTAAAACGATTTTGCCTTTGCAGTTAAGCATAGAATATTCGTCGTCGGCGGTTAGATAATATAGTGGGGCTGTAATACTTGCGCTACCGCAGTTAAAATACCCCTTGCATTCAATTTGTTTTCCGTCAACTGTTAATGTTGCAGTTTTTATGGTTGCCATAGGCACTTCAAAACTTTCTAATCTAGCGTTTAAGTTACGCTCTTTTAAAAGATCAACAATATAGTTTGCCGCCTTTAATTCCTGTTCACTTCCGCCCATTCTTACGTAAGCGGTATCTGAAAATATCTTTTTAATGCGTTTGCTTGTCATAAGTTGTAACCTCATAGATTTACTATTGAATAGTAATAATGTAATAATAGTATCACAAAGTGAATATTTTTTCAAACTAATTTAACACGTAAATAAAAAAAGTTGTTAAAAACTATTGCTAAAATATCTGAAATATAGTCGATAATCGACCTATAGGGGGGCTTTTGTGTTAAAAATAGTTATTTTGTATAATTAATTTTCAACTATTGACAGATGTTTTTAAGTGTGGTAAAATAAGGATGAAATAAAAATTAAGGTAAAAATATGGAAATTGTATTACTAACTGCGCTTGGCGTTGGCGGGGCTACCGTACTTGGCTCCCTTATTGGCTTTGCCTTTAAAAATTTAACACATAAGTTTTCGGACTTCGTTTTATCCTTTGCCGCAGGCGTTATGCTTGCTGCCGCCGTGCTTGGTCTTATACTTCCTTCGTACGAGCTTGGCACAGATAAATATTGGTCACTTGCAATAACGGTATTGGGTATCTTTTGCGGTGCAATTTGCCTTAACTTTATAGATAAGCTTGTGCCACATTTGCATAAAATAGTAGAGCCGGATATGGAAAAACACCAAAATAGCAATCTTGGCAAGGTATTGCTTTTTGTTATGGCAATAGGTATTCACAATTTGCCGGAAGGCATTGCAGCAGGCGTTGGCTTTGGCTCTGGCAACAATACTCAAGCACTAATAATTGCAGGCGGTATTGCTCTTCAAAATATTCCTGAAGGTATGGTAATTATTGGACCTATGCTTTCTGCTGGTGTTTCAAAAAAGAAGACTCTTATCTGTGCATTGATTACAGGACTTGTAGAAGTTGTTGGAACGTTAATCGGGTATTTTGCCGTAAAAATTTCTTTTACTATTTTACCCTTTGCCCTTGCCTTTGCAGGTGGAACAATGCTTTACGTTATAAGTGACGAGATGATACCCGAAACACATGCTCACGGTCATCAAAGAGGGGCTACGTATGCGCTAATTTTTGGCTTTTGTTTAATGTTTGCTATGGATATTTTGCTTGGTTAATTTTTTATAAAAACGATTTTAAAAAGTTATCAATTTTTTTTAAAAGTTAGCCAATAGGTCGATTATTAGCTGTTTAGTGAAAAAAAATTTAAAATTGATAAAAACTGATAAAAGTGGGGATAATCGACTTATATCCCCACTTTTTTACTATTTTTTTGGTAAAAATTGGCATATGTAGCAAAAAAATTGTTTTAACAGTTGACAAATGTATATAAATATATTAAAATAAAGGCGAAAAGTAATTGGAGAAAGCATTTTTATGTCAGGCTACAGAAGATTTTTTCTTTCTAACGTTAGTGAAGAGTTTGTTGTTGAGGGCGAAGAATTTCGCCATGCAGTAAACGTTCTTCGTATAAAAGAAGGCGAAAAAATTATTGTTTGTGATAATTCAGGTTGGGATTATCTTTGTGAAGTTTCTAAAATAACTAAAAAATCCTTTACGGTAAAAATGCTTGAAAAAAGTGAGGGCGAAAGCGAGGCAAAGACGTCAGTTACTTTAATAGCCGGTTACTTAAAAGGGGATAAAACTGAAATAATCGTTCAAAAGGCAGTTGAGCTTGGCGTTAGAGAAATTGTTGTTTTTTCTTCTGAATTTTCTTCTGCTTATATGAACGAAAATAAATTATCCCGTCTTAACAAGGTTTCGGTAGAGGCTGCAAAGCAATGCGGAAGAAGTATTGCCCCTCAAGTTTTTTATGCGGACAATTTTGAAAAAGCTTTGTCTTACGGCAAAGAGGCGCAAAATAAATTTTTTGCTTGCGAATTTGCAACGGAAAATAAAGCCAACTTAAAAAACATCAGTGGGTCTTGCGCAATAGTAGTTGGTAGCGAAGGCGGTTTTTCTAAAGAAGAAAGCGAGCTTGCAACAAAGCTTGGCTATCAAACAGTCTTTTTAGGTAAAAGAATTTTACGTGCAGAAACTGCTTCTATCGTGCTTTGCGGTATCGTTATGCATTCACTTTGCGAGCTTGAATAAGGGGAGCAAAAAGAAAATATATAAAAAAGAGAAAATTATGAACAAAAATATTTTTAAAGAGGTTGCCGCATTTCCAGGCAATCCAAATTACGAAAAGCTTATAGCAAGAGAAAAACCGATGTTTCAGTCGGAAAGCGAATTAAGAACGCCATTCGAGCGCGACTACACGCGTATTTTGCACTCTACGGCGTTTAGAAGATTAAAGCACAAAACTCAAGTGTTTTATAACATTGAAAGTGACCATATTTGTACACGTATGGAACACGTTTGGCACGTTGAGTCTGTAAGTTGTACCATTGCAAAATGGTTAGGTCTTAACGATGAGCTTACAAGAACCATATCTATTGGGCATGACCTTGGCCACGCGCCCTTTGGGCACTATGGCGAAAGCGTTATTAACAGACTTTACTTAGAACATCTTGGCAAAAAGTTTTGGCACGAAAGAAACAGCTTGTATTTTGTTGATAACGTTGAACTTTTGCCTGATAGAAACAATCAAGATAAAAACTTGAATTTAACCTATGCCGTGCGTGACGGTATAATTTCGCACTGTGGAGAGAAAGATATTAACCAAATTAGGCCAAGACCTTCTTTTATTGATTTAGAGGAAGATTTTACCTTGCCCGGCGAATATAACCCCATTACCTTTGAAGGTTGTGTTGTTAAAATTTCAGATAAAATTGCTTACGTTGGCAGGGATATTGAAGATGCAATTAACCTTGGCTTTTTAACAGAAACTCATTTAAAAGAGCTTTCAAAAATCGTTAAGTTAAACGAAAACAGCGTTGTAAATACAAGTACTATAATGAGCAACATGATAGTAGATATTTGTAACTGCAGTTCGCCAGATAAAGGTATTTGTTTGTCTGACGATATGTCTGATACGCTTAATAAAATTAAAAAGTTTAACTACAAATACATTTACGATAACGAAAGATTTAATTCTTTCAAAAAGTACGCAGAGCTTATTCTTAACGATATTTTTGAAATTTTATATAACGCATATTCGCCTGAAAATCAGTTTGCGACGTTAAAGGCTAAAGCAAAAAAATATCCAACTCTTATGAACGAGTTTATGGGATTTTTGGCAAAATACACTCAAAAGGAAAGTTTGCCACCCAAGCTTCAGCCTATTTCTGAAAGATGTGTAAACAATAAGATTTATACCAATTTGTCAGAAAAAACGGTATACGTACAGGCAATTATTGACTATATTGCCGGCATGACAGACCGTTATTGCGTAAAAGTATTTAACGAACTTATCAATTACTAATCTTTTGTTAACAACTTAATATGAATTAAACAAAACCGCTTTTTTGCTTTTGCATTTAAGCGGTTTATTTTTTTATAAAAGTGCCGATAATCGACCTATAGAGGGGCTTTTTGATGTGTTTTATTTATTTTTTATGGAAGAGCTTTATAAAAAATCAATAAAAAAATAAAATTTTGTAAATGCAAGTTGCAAAAAAGTTTTTTATATGTTAACATATAAATATAAAATTTTAAGGTGGTTTTTATGAAAAACACAATTTTAAAAAGGCTTTTTGCCTTTATGTTATCTTTTGTAATAATCTTCGCATTTTTTGGCTGTGCGCCCAAGCACAGTAACGCGCCCACTTCAAAAGTAATACTTTTTATCGGTGACGGTATGGGGGCAAATCACGTTTACAATACAGAGCTTTATGCAGAGCGTGATATGTATTTTTCTTCCTATAAAACTCAGCTTACAGTTGATACCAATTCTTTAGATGGATTAACCGATAGCGCGGCGGCGGCAACTGCAATGGCAACAGGTCAAAGGGTTAATAATGACCGTGTAGCGGTGGATTTAAGCTCT